>DASZYL010000001.1:0-2098 GCA_035545385.1 Sphingomicrobium sp.
AGTCGACCAGCCCGGCGGCTTTCATGATCGCGAAGAAACGGGGTTCTTTCCGAAATTCGTGAAGCTCCGGATAGAAGTAGGTGTTGGAAATGACCGCAAGGTCGCTCGGCCTGAACCAGTGATTCAAGGTGTCGAAGAGCTCGTCGTGCTGATGGAACATCGCCATCGCGCGCGTGTAATATCTCAGCCGGGCTGAACCAGCGTCCCCTTTAAACCGGTCCTTGCGGCCCCTCAGAAAATCGACGAGCTGCTTCACATTTGCGGGACTAGGGTCGATGCGCGCTTCGATGAGGTAGCGAACGCCTGCGGTGCCGCCCTTCGTCTCCGGCATTGGGAGCGCGATCTTCGGATCTCCATAGCGGAAATTGAAGTCGTACCAGGCGCGCTTGGCAGCGTCGCTTTGAGGCCACCGCGTTTCGATTCGAGTAAGCTCGTCGCGGGCCGAATCAACGAGGCCCGAATAAACGAGCGCGTACATGTAGTTTTCCAGCAAGGTCGGCGAAAACGGATCCAATTGGGTGGCGCGCTGAGCGTCGGCGACCCCGTCGTCCATTCTTCCAACCGACTGCAGTGCCGCTGCTCGAAAGCTCAGCACCGTAGGATTGTCCCGATTGTGCTGTGCTGCTCGATTGATCAGATTCAGTTTCTGCTCGTAGGCGGTCGGCTGAACAAGCACGCTCTCGGCAAGATCCGCTTCAGGAATTCCCGGAACGGATCGCCGCGCAGCCTCGATATGGCGCCGAAGTTCTCGTCGTGCCTCCTCATCGGGGACCCCGTTGGTGGCTGCCAGGTCTGCGGTTCCGGCTTCCGCGACCAGGAGCTTTCCCCATGCGGCCGCGAAATGCGGCGCATCGTCAGTGACCTGGTGCAACATCGGAAGGACGTCTCCGGCGTCGCTGCTCGTGAGGCCCGACAGCTCCGCGCATGCGGAGACATAGGTCTTGAATGTCTGCGGCTTGAGCGCGCCGTCCTTTTGCGACAGCCCATCAAGCGCGCATTCGAGAACTCCGCCGGCCGTGAAGGCCAGCTGCTCCTTGAGGTTTGCCCTGTTGCCCGGCGAAGCTTTGAAATCCGTGGACCAGAGGAGACCCTGGTCGCTTCCATTCAGCAGGCTCAGAGTCGCAGAAATTATGCCTCCACGGCTCGTGTCGTCGGCCTGGAGGACAAGATCCGGCCGAGACTGGCCCGCTGCGTTCACCAGAGTCATCGATCCGGACTTTGCGAACTGAAGGCGCCCAAGGTCGACCAGCAGGTCGCGGGCCAGCACCTGCGAAGCCGGCGATGAATCGGAGGCGCTCACAGCGATCATCGGCGCGCCCGGCGACCCCCGTTCCCAGGGACGGCCGATAAGGAGTCCGATCGCGACGAACGCCAGCCCGATCACGACTGCGATGGCGACCCACTGGTTGAGCGATGGTCCCCTCCTCGGCTGCGCGACCTTCTTGATCTCGATTGGCTCGAGCTCGGCGCTCGTGCTGGCCTGGCGCTCGATGGCGGCAAGGATCTCGGCTAGCCTTGGAACCTTGCCGCGGCCGCGCCAACTGCCGAGCTGGATCGACTGGAACTGGCGGAAGCCGAGTGGAGGGAGAGTTCCCTCGAGCGAAAGTGGAACAAGGCGACGCTTGTCTCGACCTGCCCCGGCCTCGTCTCGGACCCAGGGGCTTTCAATCGATGATGCGCTCCACAGTACGACCACCAGATCCGAGCTTTCGAGCGCGCGTTCGATCTCTTTCGCGAATTCCGAGCCGCCGCCGATACGCCTGTCCCACCACACCGAATGGCCGGCTTTCTCGAGCGCCGCTGCGATCGGCCTCGCTCTGGCGACATCCTCCCGGTCATAGCTCAGAAACACACTGGCCATGCGACCCCCTGCAGCGGCCATGCTGCGCGAAATGTGCCGTCGCAACAAGGCAATTGCGGTAAGATCGAGGTGAGTGCCGAGTGCCAGCTCGACGGCAGACTTTGGGCGTAATAGTCTTTCAACCGACACATCATCGGGGGGCACGATGACTGCAACGGATGTGTTCGTTTCTTACAAGGCTGAGGACCGCTCCCGCGTAAAGCCGCTTGTCGACGCCCTTGAAGATCGCGGCTTCAT
>DASZYL010000002.1:0-3184 GCA_035545385.1 Sphingomicrobium sp.
CTCCGGCTTCCTCGAGCTGCTTCGCTGCGATCGGGTCATCGACACAATAGACCATGGGCTCGAACCCTTCCTTGACGAGGGCCTCGGTCGCTCGAAGGGTCTCGCGCATGTCGGGGTAGAGGGTCTTCGCTTCGCCCAGCACCTCGAGCTTGACCAGGGTCCATCCGCCAGCCTCGCGCGCCAGCCTCAGGGTCCGGATCGCCTCGTCCGCGGTAAAGCATCCGGCCGTGTTGGGAAGATAGGTGACCTTCTTCGGGTCGATGAAGTCGGTCAGCATCGGCTGCTTCGGGTCGGAGACATTCACGCGCCGAACCGCGACGGTCACGATCTCGGCGCCCGACGCTTCGAGGGCGGCCGCATTTTCTTCGAAGCTCTTGTACTTGCCGGTGCCGACAATCAGCCGCGAGGTGAAGGTTCGTCCGGCGACAGTCCAGCTGTCCGCCTCGACTATCCCAGGCGCATTCACTCAACCACCTCCAACGAAATGCACGATCTCATAGTCGTCGCCGTCCTCGACGCACACCTCGCCAAGGCTCGAACGCGGAATGACCTCGAGGTTGCGCTCCACCGCGACCCGAAGGGGGTCGAGACCGAGGAGGTTGACCATCTCGGCCACGCTCGTTCCGCCGGGCACCCGTCGGTGCTCGCCATTGATCCGAACGGAAAGGCTGTCGTCGAGACTCATTGACAAAGGGCAGATAGGAGGCTCCACGCCGGGCCGCAAATGACCGACACGATATTCGTCCTGAATGGCCCGAACTTGAACCTGCTCGGAACGCGCGAGCCGAGGATCTACGGGACCCAGACCCTCGCCGACATCGAGGCCACGCTCCAGCAGCGGGCCAAGGGTCTCAAGCTGAGCCTCGAAGTTCGCCAGTCCAATCACGAGGGAGTCCTCGTCGACTGGCTGAACGAGGCGCTCGCGAAGGCCTCCGCGGTCATCATCAATGCCGGCGCCTATGCGCATAGCTCGATCGCGATCCGTGATGCGGTCGCGGCGCTGCCGATCCCGGTGATCGAGGTGCATCTCACCAACATCTATGCCCGCGAGGGCTTCAGGCGGCAGAGCCTCCTCGGGCAGGTCGCGCGCGGCTCGATCATCGGCTTTGGGCCGCTCGGATATGTCCTTGCACTGGACGCGGCGGCGCACCTCTGCAAGGGAGCGGGCGCGAACCAGGCGAAGAGCCAGATTCAATAGAGGATTTGTAAATGGCCGCACCTCCCAAGGCGGAGAAGAATGGTTCGATGCGTATCGACCCCGACCTGGTCCGCGAGCTTGCCTCGCTCCTGACCGACACCGACCTCACCGAAATCGAGATCCAGGACGGCGATCGAAGGATCAAGGTGAAGCGCGAGATGGTGATCGCCGCTTCGCTTCCGCAGCCCCAGGCCGCCGCGCCCGGACCCGTTCCGATGAGCGCTCCCCCGATCCACGGGAAGGAAGCAATCGGCGCGGGCGCGGTTGAAGAGGAAGTCCCGGGACATACCGTCAAGTCGCCAATGGTCGGAACGGCCTATCTCTCGTCCGAGCCTGGAGCGAAGCCATTCATCGAGGTCGGGAGCACGGTGAAGCCCGGCGACACGCTCCTCATCGTCGAAGCGATGAAGGTGATGAACCCGATCACTGCGCCCGAGGGCGGAACCATCAAGAAGATCATGGTCGCGGACGCCCAGCCGGTCGAGTTCGATCAGCCGCTCGTGATCATCGGCTGAAGGCCCAAAGCGTGAAGATCGAGAAGCTGCTGATCGCCAATCGCGGCGAGATCGCGCTGAGGATTCACCGTGCCTGCCACGAGATGGGAATCCGCACGGTCGCGGTTCACTCGACCGCCGATGCCGACGCGATGCACGTCCGCCTTGCCGACGAGACGGTGTGCATCGGGCCCCCGCCCGCGACCGAATCCTACCTCAACATCCCGAACATCATCTCGGCGGCCGAGATCGTCCACGCCGACGCCATTCATCCCGGCTACGGATTCCTCTCGGAAAACGCGCAATTTGCCGAGATCGTCGAATCCCACAACATCATCTGGGTCGGGCCCAAGCCGGAGCATATCCGGACGATGGGCGACAAGATCGAGGCCAAGCGGACCGCGGCAAAGCTCGGGCTCCCCCTCGTTCCGGGCTCGGACGGGGCGATCCGCTCGGTTGCCCAGGCGAAGAAGCTCGCCGGTGAGATCGGCTATCCGGTGCTGATCAAGGCCGCCTCGGGCGGCGGCGGGCGCGGAATGAAGGTGGTCTCTTCGGAGGACCAGCTCGAAAGCCTCATGAGCCAGGCGGCTTCGGAGGCGCGCTCCGCCTTCGGCGACGATACCGTCTACATGGAGAAATATCTCGCCGACCCGAGGCACATCGAATTCCAGGTGTTCGGCGACGGCGAGGGCGGCGCGATCCATCTCGGAGAGCGCGACTGCTCGCTCCAGCGCCGGCACCAGAAGGTCCTCGAGGAAGCCCCCTCGCCCGTCATCACGAGCGAGGAGCGGGCACGGATGGGAGAGATCGTCCGCAAGGCGATGAGCGAAATGGGCTATCGCGGCGCAGGAACGATCGAGTTTCTCTACGAGAACGGCGAGTTCTACTTCATCGAGATGAACACGAGGCTCCAGGTCGAGCACCCGGTCACGGAGATGATCAGCGGCATCGATCTCGTGCGCGAGCAGATCCGCGTCGCTTCAGGCGAAGGCCTCTCGTGCGCGCAGGACCAGGTCAATCTTCACGGTCACGCGATCGAGTGCCGGATCAATGCGGAAGACCCCGAGACCTTCGCGCCCTCGCCTGGGCTCGTGAAGAACTACGTCGCTCCTGGCGGAATGCACGTGCGCGTCGATAGCGGGCTCTACACGGGCTACAGGGTCCCGCCATATTATGACAGCATGATCGGCAAGCTGATCGTCTATGGTTCGAACCGCCAGAGCTGCATCCGGCGGCTGAAGCGCGCTCTCGAAGAATTCGTGGTCGAGGGAATGAAGACCACGATCCCGCTCCACCAGAAGCTCGTTCGCGACGAGGAATTCCTCGCCGGCGACTATACGATCAAGTGGCTGGAACAGTGGCTCGACAAGAACCGCGAGAGAGCCGCTTAAGAGAGCAACTCTCGCCGCAGTCCCCGGTTTGAGACGATGTGAAACACCCCGCCTGTTCCAGCGCAATCAAGATCCGCGCCGGAATTCCAGGAGTTCCCCCG
>DASZYL010000003.1:0-17969 GCA_035545385.1 Sphingomicrobium sp.
ATCCCGGGGAGCGCCGATCGGCGGAGATCGGGAGGGTCGCGTTCCGGGCGCCCCTCCTTCTTGGTGGAGAGGCGGCGCGCGTCGGCCTCAGCTGCTCCAGCTGTCACCGGAACGGCAGGACCAACCCCGACTTCCATTTTCCCGGAGTGTCCGGCCGGCCGGGAACCGCGGACGTCACCACGTCCATTCTCAGCAGCCACCGCGGCGACGGGACTTTCAATCCCAAGCCGATTCCGGATCTCGCCGGCGATCCTTCAAAAAGGATCGTCACTCGTGACCGGGGAAAGCGCGATCTCGAGAAGTTCATCCAAGGCCTGATCACGAAGGAGTTCGACGGCCCCGAGCCGCCCGCGAGGGTGCTCGATGGAATCGCCGATTATGTCCGTTCGATCGCGCCCGAGAATTGCAGCGGAAGCGAGCTCGAGGTCACGGCGAGCTCGATCGTCGAGGAGGTCGAGCTCGCACTCGCTCTCGCCCGCGACGAACCCGACCTTGCGACCGCGAGGCTCCTCATCGGCGCCGCGAGGTCAAACCTCGGAAGGATCGACGAACGCTTCCAGCTGCCCGCTCTTGCAGCCGACCGGCAGCTTCTCGTCGAGGCCGACGGCGAGCTTCGCGCGCTCCAGGAGGGCCTTGGCGCTCCTCGTGAACGGGCATTGTGGGCCCAATGGGAGAAGGACTGGCCGGAGCGGCGGCGGCAGCTCGAGGCCGACGGCCCCCGCTCGCTCTTCTCGAACGCGCTCTTGAAGAAGCTCTAGTCGAGGTTCGGCCGAAGCCAGCGCTCGGCGCGCTCGAGCGTCACTTGGCGGCGCTCCGCATAATCCTTGAGCTGGTCGCGCCCGATCTTCGCCACTCCGAAATACTGGCTGTCGCGGTGCCCGAAATAGAATCCGGAGACGGCCGAGGTCGGAAGCATCGCGAAATTCTCGGTGAGGGTGACTTCGCCGGGATTGCCCCCGAGCATCTCGAACAGCGCCGGCTTGAGGCTGTGGTCGGGACAGGCGGGGTATCCCGGCGCGGGCCGGATCCCGTGGTACTTTTCGCGGATCAGCTGCTCGTTCGAGAAATGCTCGTCGGCATAACCCCACAGCCGGGTCCGGACCTGCGCGTGGAGCACCTCGGCAAAGCTCTCCGCGAGGCGGTCGGCGAGCGCCTTCAAAAGGATGTCGTCATAATCATCGACGGTCTGCTTGAACCGCTCGAGGTGCGGCTCGAGGCCGTGGATTCCGACCGCGAAGCCGCCGATCCAGTCCTCGCCCTCGGGCGAGATGAAATCGGCAAGGCACATGTTGGGGCGCCCCGCGCGCTTCTTCACCTGCTGGCGAAGGAAAGAGAGACGGGTCCAGTCGGTCCCGGCGAGGACCAGGACATCGTCGCCCTCGCGCCTGCAGCGCCACAGGCCAACCGTCGCCTTGGGGGTGACCCAGCGCTCGGCGATGAGCTGGTCGAGCATGTCCTGCGCATCCTTGAAGAGGTTGCGCGCGCTCTCTCCGACAATGGGATCGTCGAGGATCGCGGGATAGGTGCCGGCGAGCTCCCACGCCCTGAAGAAGGGAGTCCAGTCGATCGAGGCCTTGAGGTCCTTGAGCGGCCACTCGCCGAAATGGTGAAGTCCAGGATAAGCCGGCGCCGGCGCCTTGCCTTCGGGATCGTAGGGAAAGGCGTTCGAACGCGCTTCCTCGAGGCTCGCGAGCTCCCGTTCCCCGCTTCGCTCGCGCGATTTCCTCAGCTTCTCATAATCCTCGGCGGTCGAGGCGATGAGGGGTTCGCGCTGAGTGTCCGAAACCAGCGAGGAGGCGACACCGACCGCCCGGCTGGCGTCGAGGACGTGGATCACCGGGCCTTCGTAGGCGGGATCGATCCTCAGTGCGGTATGGGCCTTGCTGGTGGTCGCTCCGCCGATGAGGAGCGGAAGCTTCATCTCTGCCCGCTGCATCTCGCCTGCCACCGTCACCATCTCGTCGAGCGAGGGCGTGATGAGGCCCGAAAGGCCGATCATGTGGGCCTGGTTGTCGTTCGCCGCCTTGAGGATGTCCTGCCAGGGCACCATCACTCCAAGGTCGATGACCTCGAAGCCGTTGCACTGGAGGACGACCCCGACGATGTTCTTGCCGATATCGTGGACGTCGCCCTTGACGGTCGCCATCACGACCCTGCCCTTCCCCTGTGTCGCCCCAGTCCTTTCCTTCTCGGCCTCGATGAACGGGATGAGGTGAGCAACCGCGCGTTTCATGACCCGCGCCGACTTCACGACCTGCGGAAGGAACATCTTTCCCGAGCCGAACAGGTCGCCGACGACATTCATGCCGTCCATCAGGGGTCCCTCGATAACCTCGATCGGCCGGTCGAACTGCTGGCGCGCTTCCTCGGTATCCTCGATGATATGGGCATCGATCCCCTTCACCAGAGCGTAGGAGAGGCGCTCGGCAACGGGGAGCGAGCGCCATTCGGCGGCGGCCTTCTCGGCCTCGACGTCGGTGCCCTTGTACTTCTCGGCAAGAGCGATCAGCCGCTCGGTCGCATCGTCGCGCCGGTCGAGGATCACGTCCTCGCAGGCGTCGCGAAGCTCGGGGTCGATCTGGTCGTAGACGTCGAGCTGGCCCGCGTTGACGATCCCCATGTCCATCCCGGCCGGGATCGCATGGTAGAGGAAGACGCTGTGCATCGCCCGGCGAACGGGCTCGTTGCCGCGAAACGAGAAGCTGAGGTTCGAGAGGCCGCCGCTGATGTGCGTTCCGGGGCAGCGGTCACGGATCTTGCGCGCCGCCTCGATGAAGTCGATCGCGTAGCGGCGATGCTCGTCGATCCCGGTCGCGACCGCGAAGATATTGGGATCGAAGATGATGTCGTTGGCCTCGGTGCCGTCGGCCGTCAGGAGTTGGTAGGCCCGCTCGCAGATCGAGACCTTGCGCTCGACCGTGTCGGCCTGCCCGACCTCGTCGAAAGCCATGACGACGACGGCAGCGCCATAGGCCCTGCACTTGCGGGCGAGCTCGAGGAACGGCCCCTCGCCTTCCTTGAGGCTGATCGAATTGACGATCGGCTTTCCCGAGACGCACTTCAGCCCCGCTTCGATCACGCTCCACTTGGAGCTGTCGACCATGACCGGGACCCGCGCGATGTCGGGCTCGGCGGCGATCCGCTTGAGGAAGGTCGTCATCGCCGCTTCGGAATCGAGCAGCGCCTCGTCCATGTTGACGTCGATGATCTGGGCGCCGTTCTCGACCTGGTCGCGAGCGACCACGACCGCTGCGTCATAGTCGCCGGCAAGGACCAGCTTCTTGAACCGCGCTGAACCCGTGACGTTGCAGCGCTCGCCGATATTGACAAAGCGCGCGCCCGCGCCGGCTTCGTTCACTCGTGACATTTCCATCGGTTAGGCAGCAATCACCATCGGTTCGAGGCCGGCGAGCAGGGTGCCGGAGCGAGCAGCCGGGACAGCGCGCGGCGTGCAATCGCGCACCGTCCCGGCAATTGCGGCGATGTGCGAGGGAGTCGTCCCGCAGCAGCCGCCGACGATATTGACGAGACCCCGACCGGCCCACTCGCGAACCTGGGCGGCGGTCTCTTCCGCGGCCTCGTCATATTCGCCAAGTTCGTTCGGAAGCCCCGCATTGGGATAGGCCATTACCAGCGTGTCGGCGATTGCCGCGAGCGCCGCGAGGTGCGGGCTGAGCTGGGCGGCCCCGAACGAGCAGTTGAGGCCGACGGTGACGGGCTTCGCGTGCCGGACCGAGGCCCAGAAGGCCTCGACCGTGTGGCCCGAGAGGTTCCGCCCCGAAAGGTCGGTGAGGGTCATCGAGATCATGAGCGGGAGATGGCGGCCGAGGGCCTGCTCGGCCTCTATCGTCGCCATGATCGCAGCCTTGGCGTTGAGCGTATCGAAGATGGTCTCGATGAGGATGAAGTCGACGCCGCCCTCGACCAGCGCGTCGACCTGCTCGCGATAGACGGCCTTCACCTGGTCGAAATCGACTTCGCGATAGGCGGGATCGTTGACGTTGGGCGAAAGCGAGAGGGTCTTGTTGGTGGGCCCGATCGCCCCGGCGACGAAGCGCGGCTTCCCGTCCCTTGAGCTGTAGCGGTCGGCGACCTCTCGGACGATCTCTCCCGCCGAGCGATTGATCTTTCCGACCAGTTCTTCGGCTCCGAAATCCGCCTGGCTGATCGCGTTGGCGTTGAACGTGTTGGTCGCAAGGATCTCGGCTCCCGCCTCGGCGAAGCTCTCGCAGATCGAGCGGACAAGCTCGCTCCTCGTGAGATTGAGGAGATCGTTGTTTCCGCGCTGGTCTTTGAGGAGATCGAGGCCGCCGCAATAGTCGGCGCTCTTCAGCCTGTGCTTCTGGATGAGCGTCCCATAGGCCCCGTCCTTGACGAGGATGCGCTTCGAAGCTTCGCGGGAAAGGACTTGTGCCGGGGTCATGGGAGATTTGCCTTTCGGGCGCGTACGCCAAGCAGGTGACAGATGGCGTAGCTGAGCTCGGCCCGGTTGAGCGTGTAGAAATGGAAGTGGCGAACCCCGCCGGCGTAAAGCTGCCCGCAGAGCTCTGCAGCGACGGTCGCGGCAATCAGCTGGCGCGCCGCCGGGAGATCGTCGAGCCCCTCGAACAGGTGGCCGAGCCAGGAGGGAAGCGCGGTTCCGCAATTGGAAGCCATGCGCACGATCCCCGCGAAATTGGTGACCGGCATGACGCCAGGGACGATCTCGATGTCGATCCCCGCGGAAGCCACCTCGTCCTGGAAGCGGAGGAAGCATTCGGGCGAGAAGAAGAACTGGGTGATCGCCCGGTCCGCCCCGGCGTCGACCTTGCGCTTCAGATTGTCGAGATCGGCCCCGCGGGTCCGGGAATCGGGATGGATCTCCGGATAGGCCGCGACCGAGATCTCGAACGGCGCAACGCGCTTCAGGCCGAGGACGAGGTCGGCGGCATTCTCGTAGCCGCCCGGGTGCTGCCTATAGGGGGTGCCCGGCTCGGGCGGATCGCCGCGGAGCGCGACGATGTGCCGGACCCCCGCGTCCCAATAGGCGCGCGCCACCTCGTCGACCTCGTCGCGGCTTGCACCGACGCAGGTGAGATGGGCGGCGGGCGTCAGCCTCGTTTCCTTGAGGATCCGCTCGACCGTCGAATGGGTCCGCTCGCGGGTCGAGCCCCCCGCGCCGTAGGTCACCGAGACGAAGCGCGGGGCCAGTGGCTCGAGCGTCTTGATCGATTCCCAGAGGTTCTGCTCCATCTTCTCGGTCTTGGGCGGGAAGAACTCGAAGCTTACCTCGATATCGCCGCGCGCCTCGGCGAAGAGCGGCTGGTGGCTAAGAAGCCTCTCGAACGCGTTCATGCCGCCCTCCGCTGCGGGAGCGCGGCCTTCACTCCGCGCCAGAGAGTGACGGTGAGTTCCCCGCCTTCGAGGTGCCGGATCTCGTCGACCTCGAGCCCCGCGGAGGAAAACCAGCCGGCCATCACCTCGTCCTCGAAGCCGAGGCGGATGTGAGCGTCGGTCGAGCGAAGCTCCTCCCGGTCGTGGGCAGCGAAATCGACAACGAGGAGAGTTCCGCCAGGAGCAAGGACCCTCCCCGCCTCGGCAATCGCGGCGGCGGGCGAATGGGCATAGTGAAGCACCTGGTGGATGACGATCGTGTCGGCGCTCTGGTCCGCGAGCGGAAGCGCGTACATGTCGCCCTGCCTCAGGCTCGAGGAAATGCCCGCAGCCTCGAGCTTCACCCGGGCGACCCGAAGCATGTCCGACGAACGGTCGATCCCGGTCGCCTGGGTGGCGCGCGGGCCGAACAGCTCGATCATCCGGCCGGTGCCGGTGCCGATGTCGACGAGGCGGCCAAGCGGGCGCCGTCCAAGCGCATCGTCGATCGCGCGCTCGACCTCGCTCTCGGCGACATGAAGCGAGCGGATCTGGTCCCAGACCTCGGCGTGACCCGCGAAATAGCGGTTGGCGGCTTCGAACCGCTCGGCCCGGATGGTCTCGGTCCGGGCCGAGTCGGCCGCGAAGAGGGCCAGGGTCGAAGGGTCGGCCCAGGCGTCGATAAGAGCGAACATTGGCTCGACCCGCTCGGTGTCGGCGAGCGTCAGGAATACCCAGCTCCCCTCCTTGCGCCGCTCGAGGACACCGGCGTCGGCGAGGATCTTGAGGTGCCTCGAGACCCGCGGCTGGCTCTGTCCGAGCACCTGCGCCAATTCCCCGACGGACAATTCCATCAGCCGAAGGAGAAGGAGGATGCGCAGCCGGGTGGGATCGGCGAGGGCCTGGAATCGGTCGGCGAGCGAAAGTGCTGCGGTCACGAGTTAAGGATATAAAGATATCTTTATATCGTCAATTCGTCCTGCTAAGATAATCTCTTGTGTGCCGGTAGGGATTAAAGCTATTGCCGCACGCTTGGCCTGACCGACTCGCGCGAGCAGGCCGGAACGGAGCCCACCCGCGGGCTATTGAAGGGAGTGGAACGATCATGAAGAAGGTTGCCATTGTGACCGTTGCGGCCCTCGCGCTCGGCATCGCCGCGTGCAAGCCGAACAACGCCGAGAACAATGCGGCGAACGAGACCGCCGTTGAGAACAACGCCGAAGCCGACGTCAACGCCGCCACCAACGACTCGGTCAATGCGGCCGATGCAGCGCTCAACGGCGCGAGCAACGAGCTGAACGCGGCCGGTAACGCGGTCGAGAACGCCAGCACCGCGGTCGAGAACGCGACGACCAACTAACCGGCTCTCCAACAGAGCTGAAAAGGGAAAGGGCCGCTTGAGAAAGCGGCCCTTTTTTTGGGACCTATATACGCGCTTCCATCAATGGCTAACGGATGACGGTCGCACGATCCTCACACGCCAGATCGGCAACGTCGAAGGCATAATGGAAATCTGTGACGACATTGAGCACTTCAAGAAGGTCGCGCATCGCAAGAAAGCGGTGAGAGTTGCGCCCTACCTGTTCGACGAAATGAAAAGGATCATAGACTGGCGCGCCGCGTCAGCAGACACCTTCCGGCTCCTCAACCTTAGCTCGCTTAGCTTTCGGCTCTTCGTGGAAACGGGAGAAAGCGGCGATTGACGTTAGAAGGCTCTCATCGCCGGTATGATCGTGAAACTCGCGCACCTGTTTGTAGCCGACTCGGGCCGCCACAAAGGTCAGCGCAAATGGGATTATCGTGACAAGCGCGGTCACCAGAGCGGCGATCATTTTCGCGTCATGCCAGTTCATAAGCATCTCCAAAAATCACGCCAAAGCCGTTGCCCCATAAGGAGGCGATAGGTGCGGCGCTTGCCTCGCGCAGCACATACATCGATACTGAAATCACTAGAGTGACGATCACCACAATCATCAACACCGGCGCTCCTTCTGGCGGCTTGCTGCCTTTGAAGAGTTTTGGAAATGTCGTGAACGTGCTGACCGCTGAGGTCACCAGGCCCAAAATGATCAAGTGATCCACCAGGCCGTTGTTGAAATGTTTCCACCACTGATCTGGCGTCTCTTTGGCGGGCGGCGCGGCCATCGCACTGACAAAGAGAAAAATCACCAGCGGGATCAGGCCAGCCGCAAATCCCGGCAGCCAATCCCAGACGACATCCTTCATGCTTTTCTGCAAGCAACCCCCTCGCTCCGAGCGGGCCGCAAGCTACGCAATTTAATTAACACCCGTCAAACCCCACAGATGGGCGGTTAGTTATCTAACTAGTCTCTTTTTTTTCATGCGCAGGTGATCATCACCGGAAACCGCCAGGGAGCCGCCCACTGGCGATGAAGCGTTCAGCGGGAAGACGGCCGGCGTGCTAATCGGTGCCAGATGCGCCACCTTCCCTTCTTCCTCTTCCTCTTCCTCCTCGCCTGCCACAAGCAGGAGGAGCCCCCGGCTCCTACCGCCCAGCAGTCCGATCAGCTCAACGAAGCCGAGGACATGCTGAACGACATGGCGCAAAATAAAGAGGGGCCGGAAGCGAATGCCTCCGGCCCCTCCAATTCATCGGACTAGAGCGGACCTTTTTTAGAAGTCCATTCCGCCCATGCCGCCGCCGGCCATCGCCGGAGCCGGCTTGTCTTCCGGCAGCTCGGCGATCGTCGCCTCGGTGGTGATCAGCAGGCCCGCGACCGAGGCCGCGTCCTGGAGAGCCGCACGGACGACCTTGGTCGGGTCGATCACGCCCGCCTTGACGAGGTTCTCATATTCCTCGGTCTGGGCGTTGAAGCCGAGCGTCTCATCACCGCCGTCGACCAGCTTGCCGGCGACAACCGCGCCGTCATGACCGGCGTTCTCGGCAATCTGCCGCACCGGCGACTGGAGCGCCTTGCGAATGATGTCGATGCCGCGGGTCTGGTCGTCGTTCTCGCCCTTCAGGCCCTCGAGAGCCTTGGTGGCATAGAGAAGAGCAGTACCGCCGCCCGGAACGATGCCTTCCTCGACCGCGGCGCGGGTCGCGTGGAGCGCGTCGTCGACGCGGTCCTTGCGCTCCTTCACCTCGACCTCGGACGCTCCGCCGACCTTGATGACCGCAACGCCGCCGGCGAGCTTCGCAAGCCGCTCCTGGAGCTTCTCGCGATCATAGTCGGAGGTCGTGCTCTCGATCTGCTGGCGGATTGCGGCAACGCGTGCCTCGATGGCCTCGCGCTTGCCGCTGCCGTCTACGATCGTCGTGTTGTCCTTGTCGATCGTCACGCGCTTGGCCTGGCCGAGCATGTTGAGGGTGACGCTCTCGAGCTTGATGCCGAGATCCTCGCTGATCATCTCGCCGCCGGTGAGGATCGCGATGTCCTCGAGCATCGCCTTGCGGCGATCGCCGAAGCCCGGCGCCTTGACCGCTGCGACCTTGAGGCCGCCGCGCAGCTTGTTGACGACCAGGGTCGCAAGCGCCTCGCCCTCGATGTCCTCGGCAATGATGAGGAGCGGACGGCCGCTCTGGACCACCGCCTCGAGGATCGGAAGCATCGCCTGGAGGTTGGAGAGCTTCTTCTCGTGGATGAGGATGTAAGGATCCGAGAGCTCGACCTGCATCTTCTCAGGGTTGGTGATGAAGTAAGGCGACAGATAGCCGCGGTCGAACTGCATGCCCTCGACGACGTCGAGCTCGAACTCGAGGCCCTTGGCTTCCTCGACCGTGATCACGCCTTCCTTGCCGACCTTTTCCATCGCCTCGGCGATCTTCTCGCCGACCTCGCGGTCGCCGTTGGCCGAGATGATTCCGACCTGGGCAATCTCCTGGCTGCCCGACACGTCCTTCGAACGGTCCTTGAGGTCAGCGACGACCTTCTGGACGGCGATGTCGATGCCGCGCTTGAGGTCCATCGGGTTCATTCCGGCCGCGACCGACTTCATGCCTTCGCGAACGATCGCCTGGGCGAGAACGGTCGCGGTGGTGGTGCCGTCGCCGGCAATGTCGTTGGTCTTCGAGGCCACTTCGCGCACCATCTGCGCGCCCATGTTCTCGAACTTGTCCTTGAGCTCGATCTCCTTGGCGACGGTGACGCCGTCCTTGGTGATCCGAGGAGCGCCGAAGCTCTTGTCGATGACGACGTTGCGGCCCTTCGGGCCAAGCGTCACCTTCACCGCATCGGCGAGAATGTCGACGCCGCGAAGGATACGCTCACGCGCGTCGCGGCTGAATTTCACGTCCTTGGCTGCCATCTGGCTACCCTTTCCGTTTCTCTCTTGAGACTAAAGATCGTTTTTGAAGAGCGCGGCGTCCGCGCCCGATCCGGTCAGGCGACAATCCCGAGGATGTCGCTTTCCTTCATGATGATCAGGTCTTCGCCGTCGACGACGACTTCGGTGCCCGACCATTTGCCGAACAGGATCTTGTCGCCCGCCTTGACGTCGAGCGGCGTGACCTTGCCGTCCTCGGCCTTGGCCCCGGCGCCGACGGCGACGACTTCGCCCTCCTGCGGCTTTTCCTTGGCGGTGTCGGGAATGATGATCCCGCCCTTGGTCTTCTCGTCGGCCTCGACACGGCGGACGAGAACGCGGTCATGAAGCGGCCTGAAACCCATAGGTCTGAACCCCTCTCTTGCTAGTCTCGTAAGTTGAACTTTCCGTTGGCACTCTCCCCATGAGAGTGCCAGCGACGCCGCGCATATGGTTGTGCGCCGTTCATCCGTCAACGGGGCGACTCGACGAGTTTTTTTGCCCCGGGCTAGCCGCGAGCCGCGGGGGTCAGGCCGAGACGGTCGCGCATCACCCACCTCGCCAGCATCAGAATGGCGACCGAGGCGAGGCCCGTTGCAAGCCCGATCCAGATCCCGACGCCCTTCCAGTCGACACCGAAGGCAAGCCAGCTGCCGATGCCGAGCCCCACGACCCAATAGCCGACGAGAGCGAAGAGGAGGGGCCAGCGCGTGTCGTGAAGACCCCTTAGCATCCCGGCCCCGATCACCTGTGCTCCATCCACCAGCTGGAATGCCGCCGCGACTCGAAGGAAGCTCACTGCAAGCGAGATCACCATGGCGTTCTCGGGAGTGTCGGTGAGGAACAAGGTGACGAGCTCGCGCGGAATGCTCCACATGACGAGCGCCATCGCGCCCATGAACCCCACTCCCATGACCCAGGCCGTCCAGCCGGCGCGGGTGATCCCGGCTTCATCGCGCCTTCCAAGCGCAAGCCCGACCCTCACCGTTGCCGCCTGGCCGAGGCCCAGCGGCACCATGAACGTCAGCGCCGCGATCTGGAGCGCGACCGCGTGCGCGGCGACCGCGGGAGCTCCGATCCATCCCATGAAATAGGCCGCAAGCGCGAACACGCCCATCTCAAGCGCCATGGTGACCCCGATCGGCCAGCCGAGGCGGACCATCGCCATCGTCCGCTCCGGATCGAAGCGCCAGAAGTGCCCGATGAGGTGAAACCGCCGGAACCTCCGGCCCAGCGAGGTCACGGCGATAAGGGCGAAGCAGAGGATGAACCAGGTCAGCGTGCTTCCAAGCCCACCGCCGGGAAGGCCGAGCGCGGGCAATCCCAAGTGGCCGAAGATCAGGGACCAGCTGAGCAGGGCGTTGAGGGCGATGCCGCCAAGGCTCAGCCACAGGACCACCCTTGGCCGCTCGAGCGCCGCGACGAAATTGCGAAGGAGCTGGAAAACGAGCCAGGGCCCGGTACACCACATGTAGGCGCGCATGAACCTCTGCCCCTCGTGGGCAAGCTCCGCCGATTCCCCGAAGGCCCGCATGAGAGTCCCGATGTTCCACAGGACGAGCCAGTAAGGAGGAAGGGCAAGAGCGAGCAGCCAGAGGCCTGCACGAAACGTCCGCCGGACGTCGCGAACGGCGTTGGACCGCCGGCCAAGAGCCGTCGCCATCATCGGCGAGGAGGCCGTGATGAGCCCCAGCATCAAGAGGTTGAAGGTGAAGGTGAGATTGAGCGCGAGAGTCGCCGCGGCGAGCTCGGTCGAGCCAAGACGTCCCATGAGGAGGACGTCGGTCGCCTGGATCACCTGCTGGGTGAGATTGGCGAGGATGAGCGGCCAGGCGAGCGCGAGGCTCGAACGAAGCTCGTCGAGCCAGGCGCGGTTGCGGTCCTCCGCCGGGGGTCTTGCCGCTGCATCCATCCGCCGTCCTTGCGTGCAGCAACAGCCACAGGCAAGCTCTAGCCGTCCCTTGCGGTCCAGCTTTCGGGCAAGGCCCTGCGCCGGTCGAGAAAAGGTTGGCCCAGCCCCCCTCCTCCGCTAGCGGGGGCGAAGCTTGACTTAAAGGACCCGCGATGAAGTTCGTCCGCGCCATCTGGAAGCTGCTGGTCGGGATCAAGGACGCTCTCGTCCTCATCCTCATGCTGTTCTTTTTCGGAGCCCTCTACAGCGCGCTTTCGGCGCGACCGGCACCGGTCGGAAAGGGAGTCCTCGACCTCAATCTCAATGGCAGCGTCGTCGAGCAGCCCTCGCGCGCCCAATGGGCGGACGTCGCGGGCGGAAACCGGATCGGCGAATACCGTCTCCGCGACCTCGTCCAGGCGCTCGACAAGGCCAAGGACGACAGCAGGGTGAAGGCGGTCGCGCTCGATCTCGACGGGTTCACCGGCGGGGGACAGACGACGATCGGCGACCTTGCGGAGGCGGTGAAGCGCGTGCGCAGCGCAGGAAAGCCCGTCGTCGCCTATGGCGTCGGCTACACCGACGACAGCTACGAACTTGCAGCCGCCGCCTCGGAAATCTGGCTGAATCCGCTGGGCGCCGTGCTCGTCGCAGGGCCTGGCGGCAGCAACCTTTATTACAAGGGCCTCCTCGACAAGCTCGGAGTGACGGCCAACGTCTATCGCGTCGGAAGCTACAAGTCGGCGGTCGAGCCCTTCATCCGCAATGACATGTCTCCCGAAGCGAGGCAGAATTACATGGCGCTCGACCAGGCCGAGCTCGAGAGCTGGCGGAGCCATGTGAAGAAGGACCGGCCGAAGGCGAACATCGACCTCTTCCTCAAGGACATGAACGGCGCCGTCGCAGCTGCTGGCGGAGACATGGCAAAGGCGGCGCTCGCCAATGGCTTCGTCGATCGCATCGGAAGCCGCTCCGAGTTCGAGCAGCGTCTCGCCGAGCTCGGCGGCGGGCGCGGGAAGGACGGCAAGGATTCGGCCCGCTTTGCGAGGATCAAGCTCGGCTCATACGTCTCCGACGTCGTCGAGAAGAACCCCAAGGGCCCGATCGGAATCGTCACCATCGCGGGCATGATCATCGACGGCAAGGCGGGCCCCGGCACCGCCGGCGGTGACACGATCGCGAAGGAAATCGAGGACGGAATCGACGACGGGATCAAGGCCCTCGTCGTAAGGGTCGACAGCCCGGGCGGATCGGTGCTCGCCTCGGAACGCATCCGCCAGGCCCTGCTCCAGGCCAAGGCGAAGAAGATCCCGATCGTCGTCTCGATGGGAAGCGTCGCAGCTTCAGGCGGCTATTGGGTCTCGACTCCCGGCGACTTCATCTATGCCGAGCCCTCGACGATCACCGGCTCGATCGGGGTGTTCGGGATCCTTCCGAGCTTCCAGGGCACGCTCCAGAAGCTCGGGATCGGCGCCGATGGAGTGAAGACGACGCCGCTCTCGGGCGAGCCCGACCTCTTCAAGGGCCCCTCGCCCGAGGCCGGGCAGCTCCTCCAGACCGGCGTCAATTCGATGTACGCCAGGTTCCTCAAGATCGTCGCCGACGCGCGCCACAAGACGCCGCAGCAGGTCGACGCCATCGCCCAGGGACGAGTGTGGGACGGCGGCACGGCGCATCAGCTGGGGCTCGTCGACGGCTTCGGAGGAATCGACGAAGCAGTCGCCAAGGCGGCCCAGCTCGCGGGCCTCGGAAACGAGCGGCGGGTCCGCTACCTCGAGCCGCCCAAGACCTTCAAGCAGGCGCTGATCGAGGCGCTCGCGAACGAGCAGAACGACAGTAATGCGGTTCCCGAGGATGCCTTCGCGTCGCTCGGCCGAGCGCCGCAGCAGCAGGTTGCAGCGATGCTCCAGGAAGTGCGGTCCATCCTTTCTGGACCAAGCATCCAGGCGCGCTGCCTGTCGTGCCCGCCGGTCGCCCCGGCGCGGCTCGAGAGGCGCGATCTCAGCCTGCTCGAGGTCCTGACGGACTGGCTGTCCTGATCGCTTCGCTGGTGCGGCGTGAACATCTCGCCGCACCCCAAGGCGCCTTCTCATGTATCTGCTGGCGCCGATGACGGCGACGGTTCGAATTGCGGGTCCCAAAGATGCGGCTGCGATCGCGGCCATCTACCGGCCCTATGTCCTTGAAAGCCGCTTCACCTTCGAGATCGTTCCGCCCGACGCGGACGATATCGAGGCGCGGATGATGAACCCGCTTCATCCCTGGCTGGTCGCCGAAAGCGCAAGGCGGGTGATTGGCTATGCGTCGACCGCGCCGATGCGCAATCGCGCCGCCTATCGATGGAGCGTCGAGACCGGGATCTACCTGGAGCCGGAGGCGCAGGGACGAGGCGTCGCAAGGACGCTCCTTCAATCCCACCTCGAGCTCCTCGAAGAGCGGGGGTTCGTGACCGCGATCGCCGGAATCGCGCTTCCCAACGATGCCAGTGTGGCTCTCCACGAGAGGCTCGGCTTTGTGCTTGCCGGCATAGAGCGCGGGGTCGGCTTCAAGCTCGGACAATGGGTCGACGTCGCGCGCTGGCAGCGCGACCTTGCGCCCCGCACTGCCGCTCCCCTCGAACCCCTTACCGGCCCTTCGCCTTCTGAATCCGCGTGAACGTCAGCGGCTTTTCAGGTGCGCCGGTCTTTGAAGGGACGAGCGACCGCACCTCGTAATGATCGGCGTCAATCAGTTTCCATTCCGAGGAGATCTCCTCTTCAGGCTTGTCGGGTGAAGGCCTCATGGTGCCATTAAAGCCAAGCGATGCTTCGGTCGTCCCGACCTTCCCGAGCCCGACGCCGCCGAGGGAATTGAAGTAGGTGAAGACGAGATCGGGTCCATCGACGCTGTAGATCGTCTCGCCGGCATAGATGACCTTCCCGCCGTCCCTCACCTCGTGAGCGTCGCGGACATGGGCGCCGCCGTACATCGCTTCGAAGCAGTGCGTATCCTCGACCCTGGCGCTGAACCGGGCGCGCCAGCAGGCGCCGAGAAAGGGCCTGAACGCCGAAAGATCGGGCGGGGACATGATCCCGGCCTGGGCGGCGGCGAGCAGCGCTAGAAACATGCCTCATTCTAGCGCGGCGGCTGCTCACAGACAGCCCTTGCGGAAAGTTCAGATGTGGATCGGCTTCCCGGTCACCGCCATCGCCGCTTCCTTCAGCGCCTCGCTGTGCGTCGGGTGAGCGTGGCAGGTATAGGCAATGTCCTCGCTCGTCGCCCCGAACTCCATCGCCTGCGCCGCCTGGGCGATCATCGTCCCGGCGACCGAGGCGATCATCCAGACCCCGAGGACCCTGTCGCTCTTCGCATCGGCGATGACCTTAACGAAGCCGTCGGGCTCGCGGTTGGTCTTGGCGCGGCTGTTGGCAAGCATCGGGAACTTGCCGACCTTCACCTCCCCACCCTTCCTTGCGTCCTCCTCGGTGAGGCCGACACCGGAGATTTCGGGCATCGTGTAGACGACCGACGGGATGACGTCGTGGTTCACGATGCCGGTAAGTCCGGCGATGTTCTCGGCAACGGCGATGCCCTCGTCTTCCGCCTTGTGGGCAAGCATCGGGCCGGGAATGACGTCACCGATCGCCCACACGCCCGGGACCTTGGTCCGGAAGTCATGGTCGGTCTCGATCTGGCCGCGCTGGTTCGTTTGAAGGCCGGCCTTTTCGAGCGCGAGCCCCTCGGTATTGGGCTTTCGCCCGATGGAGACGAGGACGACGTCGGCCTCGATCGTCTCCGAGGCGCCGCCGGCGGCAGGCTCGACGGTGAGGGTCACGACCTCGCCCTTGCGCTCCGCCTTGGTGACCTTGGTCGAAAGCCGGAACTCGAAGCCCTGCTTCTTGAAGATCTTGTTGGCTTCCTTGCGGACATCCCCGTCGAAGCCGGGAAGGATCTGGTCGAGGAACTCGACCACGATGACCTCGGCCCCGAGCCGGCGCCATACCGAGCCGAGCTCGAGTCCGATGACCCCGCCGCCGATGACCACCATCCGCTTCGGAACCGCGGGAAGCTCGAGCGCCCCGGTCGAGTCGACGATCCGCTCCTGGTCGATCTTCACTCCCGGAAGCTCGGTCACCGACGAGCCGGTCGCGATGACGATATTCTTTGCCCGGACCGTCCGCTCTCCGACCTTCACCGTGTCGGCGCTCTCGAAACTCGCGCGGCCCTTCAGCCACTCGACCTTGTTCTTCTTGAACAGGAACTCGATCCCCTGGGTGAGGCCCTTCACCGCCTCCTTGCGGCTCTCGTGCATCGTATCGAGGTCGACCTCGACCGAGCTCGTCCTGATCCCCCACTTGGCAAGCGTTCCGTGCGCGGCTTCCTCGAACAGTTCCGAGGCGTGGAGCAGCGCTTTCGACGGGATGCAGCCAACGTTGAGGCAGGTCCCGCCAAGCGTGTCGCGGCTTTCGGCGCAGGCGGTCTTGAGGCCAAGCTGCGCAGCCCGGATCGCGGCAACGTAGCCGCCGGGACCGGCGCCGATCACAAGGACGTCGAAATCGTAATTGTCAGCCATTTCTCTCTTCCGGTTGGCCCGCGACATAGGTGGGCGAAGCTGGATTATCTAGGCGGTCAGCCGGGGATGCTCGCCCTGCACTCCTCGAGGATCGGCCTCAGCTGCTGGTCCTTGAGATTCATTTTCTCGCGCACCGAAAACCGCTCTTTGACCTTGTCCGAGGCGCAGGTGCAAAGCTTCCCGGCAAGCTCCTGCGAAAGGCCTGAATCCGTTGCCGACTTGACGCAGGAGCCAACGAACTTCTCGTGGAAGTTCTTGTTGAAGCTGTCGTCGAACGACTTCTTGGGCCCGCCGCAGCCGCACAGCAGCGCGCAGAGGGCCAGACTCGTCAGTCCCCTCGCCAGCATGCGCTTTCCCCTAGAGATCGATGAGGAGCCGCGTCGGGTCCTCGATCGCTTCCTTGACGCGGACCAGGAAGGTCACGGCCTCGCGCCCGTCGATGATCCGGTGATCGTAGGAGAGCGCAAGGTACATCATCGGCCGGGCCACGATCTCGCCGTTCCTGACGACCGGCCGCTCCTCGATCCGGTGCATTCCAAGGACCGCGGACTGGGGCGGGTTGATGATCGGGGTCGAGAGCAATGATCCGAAGACTCCGCCGTTCGAGATGGTGAACGTGCCGCCGCTCATCTCGTCGACGGTGAGCGTTCCCTCCTTCGCCTTCCTGCCATATTCGGCGATCGTCTTCTCGATCTCGGCGAAGCTCATTCGGTCCGCATCGCGGACGACGGGCACAACCAGTCCCTTGGGCGCCGACACCGCCACCGAGACATCGAGATAGTCGTGGTAGACGATCTCGTCGCCCTCGAGGCTGGCATTGACCGACGGCACGTCCTTGGCCGCGAGCGCGCAGGCCTTCACGAAGAAGGCCATGAAGCCGAGGCGGATGCCGTGCTTCTTCTCGAAGAGATCCTTGTAGCGTGTCCTCGCGTCGATGACCGCGCTCATGTCGACGTCGTTGAACGTCGTCAGCATCGCGGCGGTGTTCTGCGCGTCCTTCAGCCGCTTCGCGATGGTCTGGCGAAGCCGCGACATCTTGACGCGCTCTTCGCGGCGTTCGCCGGTGGCTCGAGCAGCCGTGCCCGCCGCCGGCGCGGGAGCGGGCGCCGAGGGCGCCTTTGCCTGTGGGGTCCCGGCCGAAGCCCCGGCCTTCTGGGCCTCGGCGGCGGCGATCACGTCGTCCTTGGTAAGACGACCGTCCTTGCCGCTGCCCCTGATCTTGGTCGGATCGACATGATATTCGAGGACCGCCCGGCGAACGGCAGGCGAAAGCGTCGTGACATGGTCCTCGTCGGCCCCCGAGGTCTCGCCGCCGGCCTCGACGGGTTCGGGCGCATGCTCGCTCCCCTTGAGCTGTGGATTTTCACCAGCTCCAGCGGGATTGGTCGTGGTTGCAGCGGTCGCCTGCGCCGGGGAAGGCGCTGAAGCCGCGCTGGCGCCTTCATCGATCCTGGCGATCACCGCCCCGACGGCGACAGTGTCGCCTTCCCTGACGAGCTGCTCTAAGAGAACGCCGGCAATCGGCGATGGGACCTCGACGCTGACCTTGTCGGTCTCGAGGCTCGCGATCGGTTCGTCGGCGGCCACGGCCTCGCCGGGCTTCTTCAGCCACTGCGCCAGCGTTCCTTCGGTGATCGATTCCCCGAGGGCGGGGACTTGGACGTCAGTGGCCATGTATACCCTTCATTGTGCCGCGACGGCGGGACCTTCCGCGCGGCTGCTATGGCCGAGCGCTGTGTCAATCAAGGCCGTCTGCTGCGATGCGTGCCGCCTGGCGAGACCGGTCGCTGGCGACGCGCTTGCGTCGCGGCCGGCATATTGCGCACGCATGCCCTTGAAACCCGCTTCGGCGAGGCATTGCTCGAGCAGGTCCTCGACGAAGAACCAGGCGCCGTTGTTCTTCGGCTC
>DASZYL010000004.1:0-14533 GCA_035545385.1 Sphingomicrobium sp.
TCGCCCGGCGGAGCGGCGAAGGCCGGCGCCGGGAAGCACGCAAGGGCAACGGACACGAACAGAGCGAACTTCTTCATCCTTTGAAAATTCCCCATCCAAGAGCGAGCGTCGCGACCGTTGCGAGCGCGTCGAGGGCGACGAGCCCGATGAGGACGGCGCCCGCCCCCTTTGCGAATTTGCGCACGGAAAGGCCGCGCTTCACTGCGCCGCCCTTCCACTTCTCATGACTTGAAGGTCGCCGTGGACGATGATCGCGACGAGGAACAGGAGCATCGCGACCGACGACATCATCAGGAGGCGTCCGAAACGACGCACATGCTCAACTGTCGTTCCGGGCGGCGGCTCGGTCATCCGGGTGAAGCGCAGCCCCACCAGAAACGTCCCCACGCACACAATCCCGAAACCAACCGCGAAGGCTGCCGGGCTTACTGGCACGCGAGGCACTCGTCATAGTCGGTGGTCGACTGGACCTTGATCTCGCGAAGCTCGGGCGTGTTGTCGGCCTCGACACCGCCGGCGAATCCCGCGCGCTGCACCGACTTCGAGCGAAGATAGTAGAGCGACTTGATGCCGAGCTCCCATGCACGGAAGTGGAGCATCATGAGGTCCCACTTGTCGACGTCCGCCGGGATGAAGAGGTTGAGCGACTGCGCCTGGTCGATGAAGGGCGTCCGGTCGGCCGCGAGCTCGAGCAGCCAGCGCTGGTCGATCTCGAAGCTCGTCTTGAAGACGTCCTTCTCCTCCTGCGTCAGGAAATCGAGATGCTGGACCGACCCGCCATTCTCGAGGATCGAATTCCAGACGCTCTGGCTGTCCTTCGCCTTCTCCTTCAGCATTTTCTCAAGGTACGGGTTCTTGATCGAGAAGGAGCCGGAAAGCGTCTTGTGGGTGTAGATGTTCGCGGGGATCGGCTCGATGCAGGCGCTGGTCCCGCCGCAGATGATCGAGATCGACGCCGTCGGAGCGATTGCCATCTTGCAGCTGAAGCGTTCCATGACGCCCATGTCGGCGGCGTCGGGGCAGGGGCCGCGCTCTTTCGCAAGCATCATCGAGGCTTGGTCGACCTGCGCCCGGATATGCTTGAAGATCTTGAGATTCCAGCTCTTCGCCATCGCCCCTTCGAACGACAGGTTGCGCGACTGGAGGAAGGAGTGGAATCCCATGACTCCGAGGCCGACCGAGCGCTCCCGCTCGGCGCTGTATTTCGCTCGGGCCATCTCGTCGGGCGCCCGGGCGATATAGTCGCTCAGAACATTGTCGAGGAAGCGCATGATGTCCTCGATGAAGCGCTTGTCCTTGTTCCACTCGTCCCAGGTCTCGAGATTGAGGGAGCTTAGGCAGCAGACGGCGGTGCGGTCGGCGCCGAGATGGTCCTTCCCGGTCGGGAGAGTGATTTCCGAGCAGAGGTTCGAGGTCGAGACCTTGAGCCCGAGATCGCGGTGATGCTTGGGCATCGCCTGGTTCACCGCGTCGATGAAGATGATGTAGGGCTCGCCGGTCGCGAGACGGGTCTCAACCAGCTTCTGGAACAGCGAGCGCGCATCGACGCTCCCGCGCTCCGAGCCGTCGCGCGGGCTGCGCAGCGTGAACTCCGAGCCGTCGCGCACGGCCTGCATGAATTCGTCGGTGACGAGGACTCCATGGTGCAGGTTCAGCGCCTTGCGGTTGAAGTCGCCGCTCGGCTTGCGGATCTCGAGGAACTCCTCGATCTCGGGATGGGAGATGTCGAGGTAGCAGGCCGCCGACCCGCGGCGAAGCGAACCCTGGCTGATCGCGAGGGTGAGGCTGTCCATCACCCGGACGAAGGGAATGATCCCGCTGGTCTTGCCGTTAAGACCGACCGGCTCCCCGATGCCGCGCACCCGGCCCCAATAGGTGCCGATTCCGCCGCCGCGCGATGCGAGCCAGACATTCTCGTTCCAGGTCCCGACGATGCCCTCGAGGCTGTCGTCGACGCTGTTCAGGTAGCAGCTGATGGGAAGGCCGCGGCCGGTCCCGCCGTTCGAAAGCACCGGCGTCGCGGGCATGAACCACAGCTTCGAGATGTAGTCATAGACCCGCTGCGCATGCTCTTCGTCGTCCGCATAGGCGGCAGCGACCCGAGCGAACAGGTCCTGGTAGCCCTCGCCCGGGAGAAGATAGCGATCGCGAAGGGTCTCCTTTCCGAATTCGGTCAGGAGCTCGTCGCGGCTCTGATCGGTCTTGACGTCGAACCTCGGCGCGTGGACCGCCTTGGTGCTGGATGTGACCGTCGATACGTCTTCGCTCGGTACTTCTGAGCCGGTCGAAAAATCCATGTCGCTTCCCCGTCCTTCATCGGCCCTCTCGAGGACCGTTTGTTCCCCTCTTGTTCGACTCGGAGCCATGCCGGCATCCTAGCCTTTTTCAGCGCCCGACGGGGGCTTTTTCATCTCCTTCCCCGATATCCACAGGAACGGGACCCAGGGACGAGTGAGCCCATCGCCGGAATATAGGTATCCGGCGCCAGAACACTAGTAATTGAGCGTTCTCCCTCTCGCGCTACTACCTATTGTGCCTCAACCGCGATTGGATGCAAGCAGGGAAAAGGGGGTTAACGCGATTTTTCCTGTGGATTGCCGGCGTGCAACAGTCTCTGCTCAGGCCCGGCCGAGCTGCCTGCAGACGGGTTCCGCCCGGGGTGGCCGGCAGAAATCAGGCAGCCTGCCGCTCCGCCAGTAAGCAAGGAGCCCGACCCGCTCTGCGAGCGCCAGGTATCTCGGGTCGCGTCTCATGGCCGCTGCGCCCGGCCCGGTGAAATATTCCGTGCCGTTGACGAACGGCTTGTCGAGCCAGATCGATTGCTCCTCGGCGGGAGTTCGGCCGAGGCGGCGCGGGTAAAGCCTCTCGGCGAGCGCGAAGGCACCGTCGAGATCCCCGACCTCGGCAAGCACGCTCATGCAGAACAGCGATTTCAGCGTGTCGCCTCCAGCGACTGGGCAGGCCTTCCTTGCGCCGGAAAGAGAATGAGTACGAGCGGCGACGGCTGCCGGCGCCAGCTCCTCGTAGCCGTCGGGCCAACCTTCCTTGCCGACCTCCTTCTCGAAGCGTTCGATCCCCGCATAATTGCCGTGATCGATCATCCCCGAGACCCGGGCCCAGACGATGTTCTTGTAACTCGGCCACCACCTCTTGACCTCACGGTAATAATTGTCCGCCTCCGCCGGCTGTCCGGTCGCCTCGAGCAACCGCAATGTGAGCAGGATCTTCTCGGGCACATATTGATCATGCGCGAGCGACTGCTTCGCGAGGTCGAGGGAATCGTTGAACCGGCCGGCGTCCATCAGCCTGCCCGCGAGATACCAGGTCACGAACGGCGAATCCGGGTCTGTGCGCATTGCCTGGCGAAGATTGTCCTCGCAGTCCCCGATCCTCGCGGAACTGCGAAGAAGGCACCATCCGATGAAGGGTTCGCCGAATCGGGGCGCGAGCGCGCGGGCGCGCTCCTGGGCCCGTCTCCCGATGGCGAGGGCCTCCTCGCGCTGGTCACGGGGAAGCTCGGGAAGGGCGAAGGCGGCGCCGAAGGCCAGCTCGATATGGGCCAGTGCCGAATCGGGCGACCTCGCCGCAAGGCGTCGCGCCGCTTCGTAGAGGCTGAGTTGGTCGACCCCCTGGATGTCGACCTTACGGAACAGTTCCGCCGTGATGGTGGGATCCGAGCGATGCTGGCGATCGAGCATCAGGAGCGGCACGGTCCAGCCGATCGAACCTGCGACCTGGCCGCCGACCTGGTCGACCAGCGAGTCGGCTGTCTCAAGAGGCGCTTCGAAGCGCTGCGAGTAGACGATCGTGTGGTAGGCGGTCTCCTCCATCCTTACCGTCACCATGATCTTTCCCTGCGCGGTCCCGACGTTTCCGGTGATCAGGAAATTGTCGTCAGAGCCGGCGCGACCGCCAGCATCGATCAATCTCACGTGGAACTGCGTCTGAGAGAGCATGTGGCCGACCGAATCATGGATCGTCGTCGCAAGCTGCCGAACCGCAGGATCCGTCGAAGCGGTCGTGAACTGCAACAGTGCGATCGTTGGTGTTCGTTCCGAGCCGGGGCTGGAGGACCGGCCGGCGAGCAGCCAGGCAGCAAGAAGGGCTGCGGCAGCGATCGCGGCGGCGAGGGCGCCGATGAGCATTGGCCGCCACCAGGTCGCTCTTGAAGACCTCGCTTCGACCAACCGGTAACCGGCTCTAGGCACGGTTTCGATCCTGAAACCGCCGGCTCGTTCGGCGAACTGCCGAAGGGTCGAGATCGAGCGATTGATGACGTCATCGCCAACGAAGCGGCCGTCCCAGCAAAGATCGATCAATTGCTCGCGAGTGACGACACGGCCCTTGCCGCGGGTGAGGGCAATGAGGACCTTGAGGTTTTGAGGCTGGAGCCGCTCGGACCCGGCCTCGAAGCGTGCCTCGCGCGACAAGGGATCGACCACCGCCGCTCCCACCCGGAACGTTTCCTCGGAGCCGAGATCGATAGGAGGCGATCGGTCTTTGGCGGGGGCGTCCATGAACAGCTGCATATTAGCAAAATGACCGCGGTCCACGAACAACAGTGCCACCGCCGCCAAAATTCAGGAAAAAATCAGCTCTCCGCCATCGCCTCCCCGGCCTTGCTCCAACCATGCCTCGGCCCGCTTTCCAAAATAGGAGGACGACATGAAAGGATGCTTCTTCGTCGCGGCCGCTGCTCTTGCCGGCGCATCAATCGCGGGCCCCGTCAGCGCGGGCCCGCCAGTGGGCAGTGATTCGGTCATGGTCGAGATCGTCAGCTATTCCGACCTCGATCTCGCCTCGGCTGCAGGGCAGAAGCGCCTCAGGGACCGGATCAGCGCCGCGGCCTACCGTTCATGCCTCATGGATTCGCCTGCGACCCCCTCGCCGGCAGTCGCGGACCGGTCCTGCTTCCGAAAGGCGCTGAATGAGGCGCTCGCGCAAATGAACCGGGCGATCGCCCAGTCGAAGGATCGGGTCGGTCTGGCCGAGGCCGCGCTCCCCCGGCGCTGATTTCGTGCCGCCAACGATCGAGCGGCACTTGCCAATGAGAAGCCATTGATCTTGATGCCCTCGCGAACACCCGCGGCGCCCATTTGCCGCGCGCGTTCGCGAGGGAGAGGTCGATGATCAAGTCTTTGGTGCTGGGTGTCCTGTCGGTAGCGTCTCTCGGAGCCCAGCTTCATGCTGCGCCCCATGTCGACACGAAGCGGATGAGCGAGATTACCCGAGTCCTTGCTTCGGACGAGTTCCAGGGGCGTGCACCCGGCACCCCCGGCGAAGACAAGACGATCCCCTACCTCGTCGAGCAGTTCAAGGCGGCAGGGCTCGAGCCCGCCGGCGAAAACGGCGGGTGGACCCAGACCGTGCCGATGATCCATACCCAGCTCAAAGCGCCGGTGAACCTCACCGTCACCCAAAGCGGAAAGCCGATGGCGCTGCGTTTTCCCGACGATGTCTATCTCGGAACCGTCCGCCCGGTCGACGAAGTCCGGATCGAGAATGCCCCGATGGTATTCGTCGGTTATGGGGTGACCGCCCCGGAGCGGGGCTGGGACGATTTCAAGGGCGTCGACGTCAAGGGCAAAGTGGTCGTGATGCTGGTCAACGACCCCGATTTCGAGGCTGCGCCCGGAGAAGAGGTCGCGGGCAGGTTCGGCGGCAAGACGATGACCTTCTACGGCCGCTGGGTCTACAAATATGAAGAAGCGGCAAGGCGTGGAGCGATCGCGGCGCTGGTGGTCCACGAAACCGATGCCGCGGGCTATCCCTGGACCGTGGTGAAGAGCCCTGCCGGCGAAAGCTACAACGTCGTCCTTCCCAAGGACGCGCAGCAGCCGGTGCTTCTCCAGGGCTGGATCCAGCATGACGTCGCGGCCGCGCTCCTCAAGGGTGCGGGTTACGATTACGACAGGGTGAAGCGCGAGGCCCGGACCAGCGCCTTCCGGCCGATCGACCTCAAGGCGAGCTTCTCGGCGAACATCCCGGTGACTCTCGCCCGGATCACGAGCCACAATGTTCTCGGCAAGCTCACCGGCTCCAAATATCCCAACGAGACGATCAGCTACGGCGGGCACTGGGACGCCTATGGGATCGGGCCCGCGGATTCGAACGGGAGGACCATCCGGCCGGGCGCCTCTGACGACGCGCTGGGGCTTGCCGCCATGCTCGAGGACGCGCGGCTCTTCGCGTCGGGGCCGCGGCCGCAGCGAACACTTCTCTTTGCGGCATGGACCGGCGAGGAGCGCGGTCTCCTGGGGTCCGAATATTATGCCCAGCACCCGCTCTTTCCGATGGAGACGATGGTCGCGAACCTCACCTTCGACACGCTGCAGTTCATGGGCCCGGTGAAGGACGTCGTGCTGGTCGGACGCGGTCAAAGCCAGATGGAAGACTATCTTGCCGAGGCGGCGAAAGCCCAGGGCCGGTATGTCACTCCGGAAAACCATCCCGAGCGCGGGCTCTTCTACCGAGCGGACCATTTCTCGTTCGCCAAGCGCGGCGTCCCGGTGCTCCTCGATATGGCGCTCGCCGGCGCCTACGATTTTGCGAGTGGCGGACGCCCTGCAGGGGAGAAGTGGCTCGATGGCTTTACCAGCACCTGCTACCACCAGACGTGCGATGCCTGGTCGCCCGACTGGAACCTCGAAGGGGCGGCGCAGGAAGCGGAACTCTTCTACGCCATCGGCGAGCGGCTCGCGAACAGCCGCGACTGGCCGCAGTGGAATCCTTCTTCGGAGTTCGCGAAGGTCCGTTCCTCGAGCGCATCGATGCGCGAGGAGGGCGCCGAGCCCAAGCCGGGTGAGCGGGGTCGCTGAGCGATCGATGATGGCTGGAACCCGCGTCGGCTAGCGGACGTCAAATCCTGTCTCGAATGAGAGTTGCATCAACCTCGATGCGGTTTGCCGCGGCAGCGCTTCTTGCGCTCCTCCTCGCGGTGCGTTCGCTCGCTCCCCAGGGATTCATGCCGCAGTTCGATCGCGGCGCCCTCATCATCGTTGCCTGTCCGGATTCGAGCCCGGCCGTGGCGGCGCAGTTCCACCACCGCCATCACCACCCATCAGACCACCGCCTCGCCCACGAGCCCTGTCCCTACGCTGCCGTTTCACAGCTGGGCGCGACCGGGGCGGACTGGGGAGGGTTCGCGATCGGAGCGCTCTTCTTCGCTGCCCTCCTTCTTCTCGGGCGAAGCTTCCACTTCATCGAACGTCATTCGAACCACGAGCGTCCTCCAGCGATCGGCCCGCCGGTCATTTCCTGAACGCAACCACAACGTTCAGCTGACGTCCGCCCGTGGGCGGACAATTGGAGATGACCTCAAAATGACTGGAATCACGCGAGCGGCGCTGCTCGGAACGATCGCGCCCGCTCTTTTCCTCGCGCTTTCGAGTGGAGCCGAGGCCTGTGCGAGCTGCGGCTGCACGCTCACTGCCGACTGGCTGAGCCAGGGCCTCGCTGCGCAGCCTGGCACGACCCTCACCCTTCGCTACGACTATGTCCCCCAGACGAAGCTCAGGTCTGGAACTGAGGACGTGGACCGGGGAGCGATCGACTTTCCTGCCGACCGGGAGATCGAGCGCTACACCTATAACCATAGCCTCACGCTCACCCTCGATCACCAGTTCGCGAGCGACTGGGGGATCGATGCCCAGCTGCCGTTCGTGGCTCGGCCGCACAGCACTTTCGCCGAGGACACGAGCGAGCCCAGCCATTCCGACACCAAAGGCGTCGGTGACCTGAGGCTGGTCGGACGCTGGCAGGGGCTTTCGACCCCGGGCAGCGTCACCGGAATCGAGGCGGGGCTCGTCCTTCCGACCGGCAAGGTCCACCAGGAGTTCGATTCGGGGCCGGAGAAGGATGAGGAGGTCGACCGCGGGCTCCAGCCCGGAACCGGTGCTTTCCAGGCGGTGATGGGGGTTTACCACCTCGGCGCGATTTCCCCGGAGCTCGGATATTTCGTCCAGGCGACGGGGCAGGTGCCGCTCACGGGCCGCGACGGGTTCAAGCCCGGGAGCTTCATCCAGGCGTCGGCAGCGCTCAACTACACGCACTGGCGAAACGTCACTCCGCAGCTTCAGCTGAGCTTCAGGAAGACCTGGCGCGACCGGGGCCCGAGTTCCGACCGGCCGAACAGCGGAGGTGAACAGGTCAATCTCGCCCCGGGGGTTTCGGCCAAGCTCGGGACGAAGATCGTCGGCTTCAGCTTCGTCGAGCTTCCGCTCCACTCGCGGGTCAACGGCTATCAGCTCGTGCCGAGGGTGAAGTTCTCAGCGGGGCTCCTGTTCCACCTCTAACGATGAAGCAGCGGCGTGACGACGCGTTCGAGCGTTGCTTCGTCGATCGTGGTCCGGCCGTCTCCCTTCGACTGGAAGACGAGGCGACCGGAGCGATCGTAGACGCGAGTGACGGGAAGCGCGGTCGGGATCTCACGCCGCGGCATCCTCACGTCGTCGACGCGCGCGACTGCAAAGGCGAACTTGCCGGTGACCTCCTGGAGCTTATGGGCCGATACCCCCTGGTCGATCGAGACCGCGAGCATCGCGAGGCCCTGGGTGCGATGCTTGCGGTAGTAAGCGTCGAGGACCGGCATCTCCACCCGGCAGGGCGCGCACCAGGTCGCCCAGAAGTGAACGATCGTGACCTCGCCGTTGCTCGTGAACGGAGCGCCTCCCAGGGTCCTTGCCGACTGGAACGGGGCCGCGGCGGCGGGAGCAAGACAAATGATCGACGCGGCGAGGAGACAGGAGGAAAGACGCACTCTCATGGACCTCTTGAACGGGAAGGGGGGCGCGTCTTTTCCCTAGGCGAAAGCGAGGGCCCGTTCCACTTTGCGTAAAAAGCTCATGGGGATGAGCGGTTCGCCATGTGAATTTGGAGCGCTTGCCACTCGACGAGACCGACATGCTGATACAATGAAGGGTCATGCGAGGGGGATGGCGTATCTGCGCGGCTGCGGCCCTTTACGTGAGCAGCGCCGCACGGGCCGAAGAGGCGCCGATCTGCGCCGATCGGCCCGGGAAGGCGACGTCGACCTGCACCGTCCCCAAAGGGCATTGGCAGATCGAGACCGGGCTTGCCGACTGGACCCTCGACAAGACATCCGCCGAGCGCGACACCTCGCTCGTCATCGGCGAAACGATGATCAAATATGGCCTGACGAGCCGGTCGGATATCGCGGTCGACATCTCCCCCTGGCAGCGCTTCGAAAGCCGTACCGGCGGAGTTCATGACAGAAGCAGCGGGTTTGGCGACGTCACCATCCTCTACAAGCAGAAGCTTTCGTTGCCCGATGCTCCTCTCGAAGTGGACCTCCTGCCGTTCGTCAAGGTCCCGACAGCGGGGCATTCGCTTGGCAATGGCAAGTGGGAGGGGGGCCTCATGGTCCCGGTCGGCTATTCCATCCCGGGGACCGCCCTCGCGATCGGGCTGACCCCGGAGCTCGACTTCGTCGCGGACCTGGACGGCAATGGTCACCATGGCGCGATGGCGCAGGTTGCATCGCTCGGCTGGTCGGTAAGCGACAGGCTGAGCCTTTCGGCCGAGATCTGGGGCGCCTGGGACTGGGACCCTTCCGGGACGACGCGCCAGGCCAGCGTCGACGGATCGATCGCCTTTCTCGCAAGCCACGACGTCCAGCTCGATGCCGGCGCCAATCTTGGTCTCAACCGCAATACGCCCGATGTCGAGCTTTATGGCGGCGTCTCGTTCCGCTTCTGAATGAGTGCGGGCCGGTCGGGCGGGGCAGCAATGAATTCTGCCTCGCCCGCACCTATCAATTCCCTCAGTCGCCCAGCCTGATCCGAAGCACCTGCCCAGGCCCGTTCGGGAGCGAGGGCGGTGGGCCGAAGCCGAGATTCGACACGTAGAGCGCCCCGTCCGGTCCGTAGGTAATCGCGGTCGGAAGTGCGAGCCCGCTCACCAGCACTTCCCTCTTGCCGCCCGTGAACCGCACGATGTCGCCAGTTCCCGGCGTCGGGAACCCTGCCACTGTCGTATTCTCGAGGACGTACATGCGCCCGAGATTGTCGAAGGTGACGCCAAGGACCGTTGTGAGGTTGGTCTTGACCGTCGACACGTTGCCCGACTGGGTGACCTGGAGGATCTTCGACGACCCCGGGACAATCGGGAATGTGTTGAGGTTCCCGATGTAGAAGACGCCGGCGTGATAGGTCATCGCGCTTGGAACGATATGGCCCTGGCTCGCGCTGATGTCCGCAACCCGGCTGATCGCGCCCGTCCCGGGATTGATCTTGTCGAGTTCGCCGTGATTGGGCTCGAGCGCATAGAGCGTCTTTCCGACCGCGACCATGCTGTACCAGGTCCCGTCCGGTTCGAAATCGTCGGGTTCGGGGTTGGCGACAGGATGGGCCTTCTGGAAGGCACTGAGGTCCGCGACCAGCACCGGGCTGCCGTTGGAGCTCAGCCGGAACACTCCGTTGGTCGTATTGCGAACGCCATGCGAGCAGCCGCTCCCGGCGGTGAGCGCGTAAAGCGTTCCGTTGACCCATGCGATATCGGCCACTCCGCTGACGAGGCTGCCAAGTGCGGGACTGGTCTGGCTTGACGGGAAGCGGTCGGTCAGAGTCGTTCGGACGCCATTGCTGTCGACCCGCGAAATCCGGCCGCCCGTCCGCTGCCCGGTGTAGGGACCGACATCGGGGACCTGCTCGCAAAGGCCAACGGTCGAATTGCTTCCGCCGGGCCCGCCTTCGGCGACGTAAAGCGCACCGTCGGGGCCGAATTTCAGGCCGCGAGGGTTGTTGAACCCGGTCGCATAGACCTCGACGGTCGGCGCCGCGGCTCCACGGATGACGGTTGGTGTTCTCGCGGCATTCCCTGTCGCCGGTATTGCAATGGCGATGGCCGCGATTGCGCCGCCAAGCAGCAAGGAACGATAAGCGGAAGGATGGTTCTTCATCTCTGCCCCCCTTTGATTGTTCGCGGGGCTGCCTCGATGAAAGGCGAGCTCCGCGACAAGAAACAGGTCCATCGGGCGTCGTGATGAGGTGCGCGGCGCCGTCACCAGGACAATGCCTGGACTCGTGCCGATGGGAGGGTCCCTCTGACGGCTCTTTCCGAGCCATGCCTCGGACCGGCGGGCAGCCGATACGCTCTTTGGCTATTATTATTAATTTACCGAAAGTTAATGCGTCGTTGCCCGGTGTTTGAGCTGCGCCGGCGATCAGCCGAGCATCTTCTTGACCCCGCGGGCCGCCTGGCGGAGGCGCTGCTCGTTCTCGACGAGCGCGATCCTGACGAAGCCTTCCCCCTCTTCGCCGAACCCGACGCCCGGCGCCACGGCGACATGGGCTTCGGTCAGGAGCTTCTTTGCGAACTCCATCGAACCGAGGTTGTGGAACCGCTCCGGGATTGGCGCCCAGGCGAACATCGACGCCTCCGGGAGCGGGATGTCCCAGCCGGCCCGGTGGAAGGATTCGACGAGGACGTCGCGGCGCTTGCGGTAGAGATTCCGGTTATGTTCAACGATGTCCTGCGGACCGTTGAGGGCCGCGACGGCGGCCGCCTGCACCGGAGTGAAGGCGCCATAATCGAGGTAGGATTTGACGCGCGCCAGCGCCTCGATCAGCCTGGCGTTTCCGACCGCGAAGCCGATCCGCCATCCCGCCATCGAATAGGTCTTGCTCATCGAGGTGAATTCGACCGCGACCTCCTTCGCGCCCTCGACCTGGAGGATCGATGGGGTCGGAGTATCGCCGAAGTAGATCTCGGCATAGGCGAGGTCGGAAATGACGATCAGCTCATGCTCGCGGGCGAAGGCGACGAGGCGTTCGTAAAAAGCGAGGTCGGCGACATAAGCGGTGGGGTTGGAAGGATAGCCGATCACCAGCACCTTCGGGCGCGGCACGGTATAGCGCATCGCGTTGGTGAGGCGCTCGAAAAAGGCTTCGCCGGGCGCGGCCGGGATCGATCGGACCGCCGCTCCCGCGATGATGAAGCCGAAGCTGTGGATCGGGTAGGATGGGTTGGGAGAAAGAACCACGTCGCCGGGGGCGGTGATCGCCTGGGCGAGGTTGGCGAGGCCCTCCTTCGATCCGAGCGTCACGATCACTTCCCTGTCGGGATCGAGGCTGACGTCGAAGCGGCGCTTGTAATAGGCCGCCTGCGCTTTCCTGAGGCCCGGGATGCCCCGGCTCGCGGAATAGCGGTGGACGTGGGGCTTGCCCGCGACCTCGCAGAGCTTGTCGATGACGTGCCTCGGCGGCGAGCCGTCGGGGTTCCCCATTCCGAGATCGACGATGTCCTCGCCGCGGGCGCGCGCAGCCGCCTTCATCGCGTTCACTTCGGCGAAGACGTAGGGCGGAAGGCGCTGGATGCGGTAGAAGTCTGAGTCCATCGCCCGCCACATTGCAGGCTATGCTGCAGTGCGGCAAGCTTTGCCGGGCCGCTCAGATCGGTCCGCTCACCGATACGTGCGCTCCATCGGCGTCCCTGATCGCGGCGATATGGATGCCGTGCATTTCCTTGGGCTCGCGGGTGAACTCGATCCCGAGCTCCTCGCGGCGCGCATAGAATTCGCCGAGGTTGTCGACGGCAAAGCCGAGCTCGACCGATCCCGCTTCATTCTCGGGCGAGGCCGGGTGAAGTGCAAGGACGGTCTCGCCGGTCGCGAACTCGGTCCAGAAGGGCGATTCGAACATCAATTCGAGGCCGAGCTTGTCACGATAGAAGGCAATCGCCCGCTCCATGTCGGCGACATATTTGATGGCGTAGGTCAGGCGCATTGTCCTTCTCCCTATCGAGGCAGCAGCGCGATGGCCCGGCGAAAGGCGCGGGTCTCGGCGGCCGTGAAGGCCGTTGCCGGTCCGAGCTTCGCCTTTTCCGGGACAGCCGTCACGAAATAGGCGATTCCAACCCCGCGCGCACGGTCGATCCAGACGCCGCTCTTCATGCCATAGGCGTCACCGGCATGGCCAACGAGGACCCGGCCACCCGTTCCCATGTCGTCGGCGCAGCCGGCAACCGGGGTGGGCAGCTCCTGGGTGGCGAGCCCATAGCTGCAATAGAAGCCCTTGTCGGTGACGCCGTTCCCGCCATCGAAGCGCCAGACCTGGGTCAGAAGCGTCTCGACGGATTGCGGCGAGATGATCCGAACGCCATCGAGCGTTCCGCCATCGAGCAGCATGCGCCCGACGCGCGCGAGCCCGCGGGCCGAGATCCGAAGACCGCCCTGGGGTGAGAACAGCGATCCGTTCTCGCCCAAATGCCAGCGCGAAAGATCGCACGCTTCGCCCTCCTTGACGAAGACCGGGCAGTCGGGACGACGCCCGTGGAGATCGTCCTTCAGCGGCTCTCCCGAAGGAGAATCGAGTTCGACCGCTCGGGCGACCGCTTCATCGCTGCAGGTCGGCCAGTTGTAGCAGGCGTCGAGCTTCATCGGCTCGAGCACCTCGCGGCGCATCCAGCTGTCGAACCGCTCGTGCGTCACCAGCTCGACGATCGAGGCGATGATCGGGAAGTTGAGGTTCGTGTAGCGAAAATAATTGGAGCCGGGCGCGTGCTGCGGGTCCCAGTTCAGTGGGTCCGCCATCACGGTCTCGAGCGAGGTGCCAAGGGGGATGACGTAATTGTCGTCATGCTCGCGCACCGAGGAGGTATGGGAGAGAAGCATCCGGAGCGTGACCGGCTCCCGGGGAAAGGCGGGATTGCGAAGGTTCCAGCCAAGATAGGGGGTCACGTCGCGGTCGAGATCCAGCTGGCCCTGCTCGACGAGCTTCATCACTCCGATCGCGACGACCATCTTGCTGACGGAGGCCACCCGGACGGGATCGTCGGCGCTGACCTTTCGCCCCGATTGCGGGTCCGCGAGACCCTCGGCGAAGCTCGCGAGCTCGCCCTCGCGGTCGAACGCCACTCCGACTTCGGCGTGAGGAGCGCCTCCCCCGGGAAGGGTCGCGCAGGCGGCAAGGGCGAGGCTGAGAAGGGGCACGAAGATGCGCACGCCCCGTCTTATCCTTACTTGCCTCGCGTTCGCCAAGTCGCGCGGCTACGCCCGGTAGGGCGGAAGCGACCAGCCTCTCGCAATTGCTCCTGCTCGAAGTGCGAACCCGGCGCCGATCGCGATCGTCGCCGCCGGCCAGACATGGAGCCCCGAGAGGTTGAGGGCGACGAAAAGGGCCGCCGAGAGGGCGGCGGGCGTGACATAGAGATCCCGTCGCATGAGCACGGAAGGCTCGGCCGCGAGCACGTCCCTGATGATCCCGCCCGCACAGGCGGTGAGCACGCCCATGACGAAGGCCGGGACCGGTGCCACTCCATGACCGAGCGCCTTTGCCGCACCGTAGGTCGCATAGGCGGCCATTCCGGCGGCATCGAACCACAAAAGCGCCTTGCCAGCGAACCAGCGGTGCCCTGCGATCCAGATGAGTAGCGCGGCCGCGATGCAGATGAGGAGAGTGGCGTTGGTGTGAACCCAGAAGACCGGAGCTCCGATGAGGAGATCGCGGATGGTGCCTCCGCCGACACCCGTCACCACCGCGAAGAAGATGAAGGTCACGAAGTCGAGGCGGCGCTC
>DASZYL010000005.1:0-28653 GCA_035545385.1 Sphingomicrobium sp.
ACAGCCCGCAGCTATGCAAGCGCCTGCTCCTACGGCGAACGGATCGCCATCGCGCGCGCGACAGTCGACCTCCAGGCGAAGTCGCTCGAGATCACCCGCCGCCTCGTCGCCGGCGGTCGCGCCTCCGAGCGCGACCTCATGCAGGCGCAGGCCCTGCTCGAGGAAACGCGGGCGCGGGTCCCGTCACTCGAAGCGGAACGCCGCGCCGCGCTTTACGCGCTTGCGCTCTTGACCGGCGATCCGCCCGCCGGTCTCGACGGGGCGACCGACCGGTGCAGGACCGCCCCGGACGTTCGACGGCCAATCCCGGTCGGCGACGGTCGATCGTTGCTCGCCCGCCGGCCCGACGTTCGGGCGGCCGAGCGAAGGCTTTCCGCCGACGTCGCGCGGATCGGGGTCGCGACCGCTGAGCTCTATCCGAGCATCAGCCTGCTCGGCCTGGTGAACATCGGCGCTCCAAGGGTCGGCGACCTTGGCAAGAGCAAATCGTTCGGCTTCTCGCTCGGTCCGCTCATCAGCTGGAACTTCCCGTTCAACGGCGCGGCGCGGGCGCGGGTGCGCGAGAGCCGGGCGGTCGCGGACGGCTCGCTCGCGGCCTTCGACGGTACCGTGCTCCGGGCGCTCGAGGAGACCGAGCAGGCCCTGGCCCGTCTCGGCGGCGCGGTCGAGCACGAGTCCGCGCTTGCAAAGGCGGCGGCAGCGAGCGAACGCGCCGCCGAGCTCACGCAGGTTCGCTACCGGGCGGGGGCCGACAGTTTCCTCGAGCTCCTGGTCGCTGAGCGTGACCGCGCCGTCGCCCGGGCCGCGCTAGCCGAGGCGAGGGCGGATCGCGCGGATGCTCAGGTCAGCCTGTTCAAGGCGCTTGGCGGAGGCTGGATAGAGGCGCCTGAGGTGGAGGTGAAGACCGCGGCCCAATAGGGAAAAGGCTCAGGCCGCCTCGTCGCAGCTTCCGCCCTTCGAAGTCCCGCGCCGGAACGAGGAGGGATCGACGCCATAATGTTCACGGAAAAGATGGCTGAAATGGCTTCGGCTGCTGAAGCCCACCGAGGCTGCGATTCCTTCAACCCCCAGCCCCGTGGTCTCGAGGAGGCGGTATGCGAGTTCGAGGCGGACCCGGGCGACGAATTCCATCGGGGTTATGTCGAGCGCTTCCTTGAAGTCACGGGCGAAAGCGGAGCGGCTCATGCCGGCTTCCTTCGCGAGGCTCGCGAGGCAATGGGGCGCGGCTGGAAGATTGAGGACCGCGGTGATCGCGCGGCTGAGGCGGGTGTCCTGGAACACCGCCGGCGCTGTGCCCAGGAGGCGACTCCTCTCGAGATGCCTGCGCAAGAGCACCACCAGGCACCCTTTCATGAGGGCGCTCATCAAGGCTCTTGACCCTTCCCTCGGCGATTTGACCTCCTCGAGCAGCGCGGCGAAAGACGCCGAGACGACCGGATAGTCGGAGAGATCTTCGACGACGATCCGCGCCAGGCTCCTCAGCGGTCCAAACGAACCAAGCGGATTGGGCAGCACGGCACCACATGCGATCCTGAGTGTCGGTTCGGTTTTGCCGTCCGTCGCATCGACGACGAGAACGCCCTCGCGGACGGGCCTGCACACTTCGAACGCCTGCTTGTTCACGAGTGCGTCGCTCGATGTCGCCAGCTGCTGCAACCGCTCCGGTGGCACGATCAGCATCGAGCCCGGCCGAGCCTCGACGGATTCATTTCCGTCGATCGTCACATGAGCGGTCCCCTCGAGGATATAATGGACAACGATCATCTCGACGGGAGGGACGATCAGCCGGACGCCTTCGCTGATCTCGCAGATCGCGAAGGCTTCGATCTCTACTGAAACTGTTCCAAGGAGCGCATCGAAGGTCGCTGGTTTCATATCGAGCCCCTCTATGCCAGCCATGGTCGCCGGAACCGGCAATCGTAGCCGCATTCGGAAATCCTGCCCAACGGAAGCTCGTCCCGAATTGACCTCCGTCAAGCACCGCGCCGGAGGCGCAGCTGTAACGCCGCGGCGATCTTTCTCGTGCTGCACTTAGCGATTGCGATGCGCCGGACGCATCGTCCGGTGAACGAGGAAGACACTGATGTCCAGCGAAGCATATGATGTTGTCATCGTCGGTGCGGGCGCCGCGGGCTGCGTGGTTGCAAGTTATCTTGCCGAGCACAGCGCCGCCTCGATCGCGCTGATCGAGGCCGGCGACACCGACCGTGACCCCTTCATCCATATCCCGGCCGGCTTTGCGAAAATCCTCGCAAGCAAGCGCCATATCTGGGATTACGAGACGGTCCCGCAGCACGGGACGAAGCGCATCTATCCGTCCGCCAAGGTGCTTGGCGGCGGCTCTTCGATCAACGCGCTGTGCTATGTCCGCGGCCAGCCGCGCGATTATGCAGCCTGGCAGGAGGCGGTCGGCGACACCGGCAACTGGTCGTACGAGGACATGCTTCCCGAGTTCGTCGCGCAGGAGAGCAACGACACCTTCCACGACGAATTCCACGGGATCGACGGGGGCCTCGCGGTCGAGCAGCCGAGAGGCATCAACGAGCTCAACCAATATTGCCTCAAGGCCTTCCAGGAATATGGGCTTCCCTACAATCCGGACTACAACGGCAGGAGCCAGATCGGAGTTTCGCCCGTCCAGTCGAACGTCGGGCGCCAACGCCGGTGCAGCGCCGTCGACGCTTACCTTCGCCCGCACCTCGCGTCGGGCCGCGTGACTCTACTCACGGGAAGGACCGTCACCCGCGTCATCCTCGAGAATCGCCGCGCCGCCGGAGTCGAGCTCAGCGACGGCGAGACGGTCTCGGCAGGCGAGGTGGTCCTGTCCGCGGGCTCCCTCCACAGCCCCAAGATCCTGATGCACTCGGGTATCGGGCCCGGGGAGCAGCTGCGTGCGCACGGCATCCGAGTGATCGTGGATTCTCCCGAGGTCGGCGAGAATCTCCACGACCACGGAATCGTCCCGGTTCGCGCCTATGTGAAGGGCGATCTCGGCTACCAGGCAGCCGCCCAGGGTCTCGGGACCGTAAAGGCGGGCCTGCGCTATTTCGTGACGAAGGACGGGCCGGCGTCCGGCAACGGCATCGAGACAGTCTCTCACTGGAACCCCGCGGACTTCAGCGCCGCCCCGACGATCCAATGCTATCATGTCCCGATCATCGCGGTCGACGGGATCAGCCCCTCGGGCGACCGGGCCGGAGTCACGTTCGAGCTCGTGGTGCTCCAGCCCAAAAGCCGCGGATGGGTGCGGCTGGCCGACGGCGATCCGACCTCGATGCCGCTCATCAACCCGAACTTCCTCGGGCATGAGGATGACCTCAAGGCCGCAGTCGCCTCGGTACACGCGATCCGGGAGGTGATGGCGCAGCCATCGCTCGCCGGAGTCGTCGAGGAAGAAATCGATCCAGGGCCGCAGTTCCGGTCAGACGGGGCAATCGCCGAATGGGTGAAGAGCGCCGTGACGACCATGTTTCACCCCGTCGGAACCTGCCGGATGGGCAAGGACGAGCGCGCGGTCGTCGATGCACGACTCAAGGTCCGGGGGGTCGATGGGCTCAGGGTCATCGACGCCTCGATCATGCCGAACATCACCAGCGGGAACACCAACGGGCCGACCCAGGCGCTCGCGCGCCACGCTTCGGCGATGCTGGTCGAGGATCTGACACGGGCCGACAGCGACGAGCTGCTGGTGGCTTGAGGCCCGGGCGGCGGCGCGCGTTGTCGCTCGCGCGCGCCGCCGTCATGGCCCAACCTTGAATTCGAGGAACCGAAATGCCGCTTCGAATGGATTATAAAGCCGCATCGCCCGCCGGCATGAAGGCGCTTGGGGGAGTCTATGGCTATCTGCTGCAGAGCGGACTGCCGGGGAGCCTCCTCAACCTTGTCTATCTCCGAACCTCGCAGATCAACGGCTGCGCCTATTGCATCGACATGCATTCGCGTGACCTGCTGAAGGGCGGCATGGACCTCGAAAAGGTTCTTCTCGTCGGGACCTGGCATGAGGCCGACGGGCTTTTCGACGAGGTCGAGCGCGCGGCGCTCGCCTGGGCCGAATCGGTGACCAGGGTTGCCGACACCAACGTCCCCGATTCGGACTTTGAGGCAGCGGCTGCCATCTTCGACGATAAGCAGCTTGCCGACCTCACGCTCGCGATCGGAATGATGAATGCCTACAACCGAATGGCGATCAGCTTCCGAGTCCCGCCGGCGGCGGCCAGGCAATGAGCCGGCGTGGACCAATGGCGAAGAAGCACGCCCTGCTCTCGGTGGCCATCTTCGCGGCCGGCCCGGCTCTCGTCGCCGGTGCCTCGTTCGCCCCCACCGGCCGGCACCCGGCAGGCCGGGTTCAGGCCGTGCGACACGAAACCGCCAGGCCCATCTTCGAGCGCGCGCTTCCCAATGTGCCAGGAAAATCGCTTATCGCAGTCGAGGTCACCTATCCGCCCGGGACGGCCTCGGCGCCGCACAGGCACCCCAGTTCCGCGTTCATCTACGCTTACGTGGTTTCGGGCGAGATCGTCAGCGCGGTCGGCAACGAACCGCCGCGGATCTACCGCGCCGGCCAAAGCTTCTATGAGGCGCCGGGCGCCCATCACCGGGTCTCGCGCAACGCCAGCACGACCAGCCCCGCGAAACTGCTGGCGGTATTCGTCGCGGATTCGGGCAAGGGCCAGCTCGTGTTTCCCGACAGGAAATGAGCACTCGAAATCGATCCCGGGCGGATCGGCGAAGTGCTGTAACCGAACGCTGGTCCGGGTCTGGTTGCATGAATGAACACGGCGGTTCTCGTAAGCGGCGACGGCCGCGCCTTGGGCTTCGCGTTACGGACATGAGGAGGAAATTGATGAAGGCGATCGTAGTGACCGACCGGGCCGCGGGAGCGGCGGGGATGAAGCTGGCGGAGCGGCCCGAACCGCAGCCTGCGATCAACGACGTCCTGGTCGAGGTCCATGCGTCCGGATTCGTAGGCACCGAGCTGGATTGGCCGTCGACCTGGACCGATCGGCTCGGCCACGACCGGGCGCCGACGATCCCGGGGCACGAGTTCGCAGGAGTCGTCACCGCGCTCGGCTATGGGACGACCGGCCTTTCCGTGGGCCAGCGGGTGCTTGGCCTCACCGACTGGTATCGCGACGGCACCCTCGCGGAATATGTGGCGGTGGAGGCGCGAAACCTCGCGCCGCTTCCCGGCGACGTCGACTTCACGGTCGGAGCGAGCGTTCCGATCTCGGGACTGACCGCCTGGCAGGGGCTGTTCGACCATGGCCGTCTTCGCTCCGGCCAGCGAGTCATTGCACATGGCGCGGCCGGCGCGGTCGGATCGATGGTCACGCAGCTCGCGCGTGAGTTCGGCGCTTACGTCATCGGCACAGGACGCGCGGCCGACCGCGGACGGGCGATCGACTTCGGCGCGAACGAGTTCGTCGACCTCGACGGCCAAAGTCTCGAGGATGTCGGCGAAGTCGATCTCGTGTTCGACGTCATCGGGGGCGAGGTCCAGAAGCGATCCGCACGCATGGTCCGGCGAGGAGGGACTTTGGTGACAATCGTCGGGCCAGCCGAGGAGCACCCGACGGACGGCCTCGCGATCGATTTCGTGGTCGAGCCCGATCGCGCCCAGCTGGACGAGATCGTGCAGCGGGTAAGGGACGGACGTCTGAGGACGAACATCGGGACGGTCGCGTCGCTCGACGACGCCGTCGCCACCTTCAACTCGGCCGAGCGTCACGTGGGAAAGACCGTGATCCGGATTGGTGGCTAAGGACACCCGCGCTTTCTCGTGAACGGGCCTGCGGGGACGGCATCACCACGGCTGCGGCAACGGTCGATGGTCGCTGGGGGCCGGAGTGTGGCAGTCGTCGAACTAGGCCCGGATCCATCGCTCGAGTGCTTCGCAGACCTCCCCGGGCTGCTCGATCGGCGAGAGGTGGCCGCAGTCGGGAACGACCCTGAGCTCGGCTCCACGGACCGCCGACGCGATCTCCCGGGAATGATCGGGCGGAGTGAGCGGATCCTGGTCGCCGACCAGGACCAGCGTCGGGACGTCGATCGCGGCGAGGAACGGCCGCGAATCCGGCCGCGAAATCGCGATGCCGAGCTGCCGCTCATAGGCTTCGAGGCCGACCGCCTGCACCATGCGCAGGTTGATCTCGAGAATGTCCGGATCTCCGCGGCGGAGTGGGTGGAGGAGCCATTCCAGTTCGAGCAGAGCGACCGCGGTGAAGCTTGCGCGAGCCCTCTCCAGGGTCCGCAGCCGGGCAGCCGTCTGCTCGACAGTGTCGGGACGCGCCGAGCTGTCGAGGAGCGCGAGCTTCAGGACCCGCGAGGGTGCCTGCCGAATGATCTCGAGGGAGAGGTACCCGCCCATGGAGATCCCGGCGAGTGCGAAGCGCGTTGGGGCGTGGCGGAGGATCGACGCCGCGGCGTCCTCGATGCGGTCGCCCTCGAGCGTCGAGGCGATCATCACGGGTCCGGAAAGCCATAGCCGCTGGATCTGGGCTGCAAAGATCTCGCTTGAACAGAGCAAGCCGGGGACCAGCAGGACGGGAGTCACGGCAATCGAGGCTCCCCCTGGAGAAAGCTTGCCGGTGCGGCATTCACGAGGCGCACCCGCTGGTTCCGCGCCCCGGCCACCCTCGCTCGCCGAAGACCGGATCCGTGCGGCCCGGACTCGCCCGAGCCCTGCGGTGAGCACCGGTTTTCACGAACGCCGCCCGCTGCCCGGGCGGTCCTGCCGGCCGGAGCCAGCCGAGCCTTCGGAAGCGCCAGTAGAGAAGGCCGCACATCGCGGCCATCAGGCCGAGGACCGGCCAATAGCCCCAGCTGGTGTGAGTCGCCGGAAGGTTCGAGAAGTTCATTCCGTAGATGCCCGCGACCGCCGACGGCACCGCGATGATCGCGCCCCAGGCGGCAAGCTGGCGGGTGATGTCCGACTGGCGCTGCTGCTCGAGGAGGTTGCTCGCCTCGAGCGCGGTCCGGAACACGTCGATGAGACCGGTGCTCATGGCGTCGATGTGCATGACATGGTCGAGCACGTCCCTGAAATAGGGCCTTGCCTCGCTCGAGATGCAGGGGACATCGAGGTTGGCGAGCTTGTTGCACACCTCGAACATCCGGGTGAGCACATGCTGGAAATGGATCGTTTCGCGGCGAAGCCGGAAAATCCGTTCAATCTCCTCGCGGTCGAGCGAATCGTCGAGGAGCCGGCGCTCCATCGCGAGGATCTCGTCGGCGATCCGCTGGATCACGGGAAAATAGCCGTCGACGATCCGGTCGAGCACTTCATGCACCGCATATTCGGCGCGGTCGACCTTGCGGTCCGCGATCCGGTGGAGGCTTCCCCTCAGTTCGTCGCTGAAGTCCGTCTCCATCCGGCAGACAGTGACGACCCGGCTCTCCGTCAGAAAGATTCCGATGTCAGTGTAACGGATCTCGTCGCCTTCGAGCGACGCAGCCTTGGCAATGACGAACAGGTGATCGGGATAGAAATCGATCTTGGCGGGCTGCGACACGCTCATCGAATCCTCGACGGCGAGATCGTGGAGCCCGAATGCCCGCTGGACCTCGACGATCTCGTCGCCGTTGTCGTCGACGACATCGATCCACATGAATCCCCCTTCATCAGAGGGCGCCTCGTGGGGGTTCCAGCGGCGCCATTTCGGCGTCGAGCGGCCGTCGTTGAAGGAGGCGACGATGCTCATCCGGCGGGCTTCCGTGAAAGGCCGGCGCCCTCCTCGCCGGAGCGTGCGGGGAAAATCATCCTTCAGCCGTCGAGCATGGCCGCATATTGCGGATTGCGCGCTGCGAACAGCGCCATGAACGGACAGGTGGCGACGACCCGGGCGCCCTCCGAGCGCAGCTTGTCGAAGACGGCGCGGGCGAGCCGGGTCCCGTAGCCCTGGCCGCTATATTCGAAGGGGACCTCCGTGTGGCGGAGCACCACCCGGCCATCCTCGATGCTGTAATAGGCGACGGCCGCTGCATCCTCGGTGATCGGAAGCTCGTAGCGGCTCATTGCCTGGTTCTTGATCAGTTGTTCTTCCATTGGTCCCGGCTATGAATCGCGGTTCGCTGCGGCCTTGGCGTCGCACGCTCGTGAGACCGCCCAACACCATGCTCGGTCGCACCGCGCCCAAGGTTACAGCGGAGCATCCGGAGCCGAGTAACCAAAGCGGGTCCCTCGGCAAGTAAGGGCCAAGAGCCGTTCCCCCCGCCCAAAACCGCCGCGGGCGGCGTCACTTCCGGAGACCTGATGGAAATCGCAAGTTCGATCGTGCCCGTTCTGATCCTGCTCAGTGCGGGAATCCTGGCCGCGGTCCTCTCGCGGCTGGCTCGGATCAGCCCGATCGTCGGCTACCTCATCCTCGGCGCCGCAGTGTCGGCGATCCGGCCCGAACTGCTGTCGGCAGGAGGCATTGTTCACCTCCTCGCGGAGCTCGGGGTCGTCTTCCTGCTGTTCGACATCGGGCTTCATTTCTCGATCGCGCAGGTGAGGCAGGAAGCCGGCGACATTTTCGGCTTCGGTCCGCTCCAGGTAGCGGCGTCGACGCTGCTCCTCGGAATCGGCCTCCGCGCGCTCGGATCGACGCCGCTGGTCGCCTTCACCGTCGGAGCGACGCTTGCCTTGTCATCGACCGCAATCGTGGTCGGGGTGATCGCCGAACGGCGCCAGCAGAACTGCCCGGTCGCCCTGACCGCGACCGCCATCCTCATCTTCCAGGACATCGCCGCGATCTTCCTCCTGATCCTTGCATCGACCCTCGATCGCGGGGGCGCTGTCGCGGTCATGATCGCGGCCGCGGCCAAGACCCTCCTCGCGGTGGGGCTATCGGTGCTCACGGCGCGCTTCGTCGTGCGGCCCTTGTTCGCGATCCTCTCGCGCTACGGCGGTGAAGAAGTGTTCACCGCGACCGCGTTGTTGATCGCGCTCGCCGCCGGCTGGGCCGCGGCAATGGCGGGCCTTTCGATGACCCTTGGCGCATTCCTTGGCGGGATGATCGTGGCGCAAAGCCCGTTCAAGGCGAGCATAAGGTCCGAGATCGGACCGTTCCGCGGCCTGCTCGTCAGCTTCTTCTTCATTTCGGTCGGAGCCTCCCTCGACCGCTCCGCTATCGCAGCCGACTGGCCGACGATCCTCGCCCTGGCGGCTGGTATCGTCATCCTCAAGTCGATCGGCAATGTCGCCTCCAGCCTGGCCTTCCGCTGGTCCGTTCCGGGCTCAATCCAGCTCGGAGTGCTTCTTGCCGGCGGCTCCGAGTTCGCGTTCGTCATCTTCGCGATCCCCGCTGTCCGGGCCAGCATCGGCCCGGCGCTGGTCAGCGATCTCATCGCCGGCGTCGCGCTGACGCTCGCATTCACTCCGGCGCTCGGCTTACTCGGACGGAGCGCCGCCGGAAGGTTGCGGCTCCGTGCCGAGCGCCGGGCGCAGTCGGAGATGGTCCCGGTCGGAGAAACCAGTCCCGTCCTCATCATTGGAATGGGCGAGGTCGGACGAACGATCGCCGATGCGCTCGAGGAGTTCGACATTGGCTACGACGCGATCGAACGCAACGGAGCGCGCCTTCGAAGCGCGGTCGCGGATGGCTACAATGCCTTCTTCGGTGACGCCTCCGATACCAGGCTGTGGCGCGTGTTCGACCTCGAGGGAAGAAGGTATAGCGTGATGACCGCGGCCTCGATCGAGGCCGCCGAGGACTGGATTCCGTTTGCGCGCGCGATGTTCCCGAAGCTGCATCGCTTGTGGGTTGCCGGGAACGACGATGAAGCCGCGCAATTGAACGAGCTCGGGCTCGAGGCGGTGGTGGCGAGGGATGAAGTGCGCGGGATCGAGGCTGCCGAGGTCCTGCTTACCGCCTTCGAAATCCCGCCCGACCGGATTTCCAGCTGGTCGACGCAGCAGCGGGCCCGAGCCGGGCGCCCGGTCGACGCGCCTCTGGCTCTTGCCGGCTGATGTTCCGCCGGGGCGTTCGCGCTGCCGTCGTTGAGCGCAGCTTCAATCGTGACGAGGGCGCTTGGCGCAGGCCAAACGCTGCTGTCAGCGCCGCTCGTGTTCGGACTTCGAAGCGTCGGTCACCTTCTGGTCGTGACCGCTCTTGTCGCTGAAGAACGCCGCCGCGAACAGCCCGCAGCCAAGCAGCACCGAGAAGAAGACGCCGAGCGTGGTCGCAATGACGGTGTTCGCATCGAGGCTGCTCGTGAAATGCAGGTAGGTGAGGGCGACAACGACCATCACGACAGCGATGACCGCGATCACGGCGACGGCGCGCTTGAATTCCGCCAGCGCCTGGGCGGGGGTGTGTGTCGGCATGGTTCGAATATAGGAAGCAGGCCACTGCATTACTAATGGACCGAAAGGGGTCGAGATGATCAGGGAGGTCGCAGTCGTCGCCCGTCGTTCCTCGGCCCACCCCGCGGAGAAGTGACGTCAGCTTCACCTTCGTCGAGCAGGCGCCGGGAGGGCCGGATCAGCCCTGCGCCAGGAAGGGGCGCGATTACCCCGGCAGCTGCTCCCCGGAGGGGCAGCTGCCGAGAGCAATTCGGCGCCCGCGTCGGCCGGGATCTTCCGGGACCTTGAAGCCGCCGAAAGACGGCGAACGAGCTTCCCTTAGATTGCGGTCGCGTGGCGGCGGGGGAGCACCCAATTCTTCCGCGGGAAATGGCAGGTATAGCCTCCGGGATATCGCTCGAGATAATCCTGGTGCTCGGGCTCAGCTTCCCAGAAGTCACCGACCGGGCTGACCTCGGTCACGACCTTGCCGGGCCACAGGCCCGAGGCTTCGACGTCCGCGATCGTGTCCTCCGCGACCTTCTTCTGCTCGTCGTTCGCATAGAAGATCGCCGAGCGATAGCTTGCTCCGACGTCGTTCCCCTGGCGGTTGCGCGTGGTCGGATCGTGGATCTGGAAGAAGAATTCCAGGAGCCTTCGATAGCTTATCTTCTCGGGGTCGAAGACGATCTCGATCGATTCGGCGTGGTTGCCGTGGTTGCGGTAGGTCGCGTTCGGCACTTCGCCGCCGCTGTAACCGACGCGTGTCGAGAGGACGCCGGGGAGCTTTCGGATGAGGTCCTGCATTCCCCAGAAGCATCCGCCGGCGAGGATCGCGCGCTCTGCGTTCATGGTACCTGCTCCACCTGCTCGAGATAAGCGCCGTAGCCCTCTTTTTCCATCTGGTCGCGCGGCACGAACCGGAGCGACGCGGAATTGATGCAGTAGCGCAGGCCCCCCCGGTCCCTTGGGCCGTCGGGGAAGACATGCCCGAGGTGACTGTCGCCGTGGGCGGAGCGGACTTCGGTCCGGACCATCCCATGCGACGTGTCGGTCAATTCGGCGACGTTCGCGGGCTCGATTGGCTTGGTGAAGCTCGGCCATCCGCATGCCGAATCGAACTTGTCGGAGGATGCGAACAGGGGCTCGCCGGAGACGATGTCGACATAGATCCCGGGCTCCTTGTTGTGGAGATATTCTCCGGTCCCCGGCCGCTCCGTGCCGCTCTGCTGGGTCACCCGGAACTGTTCCGGAGTGAGGTTCGCGATTGCTTCCTTGGTCTTTGTGTAATTCGCCACCGGCTTCTCCTTTGAGATTGAGTGTTCATGCGTCGTGGTGCGGCCCGTGCGCTCCTCGGGGGCCACGGGCGGCGTCAATGCGGCTTCGACACCGATTTCAGGTAGGCGATGAGGAGTCGCCTCTGGGTCGGGTCGTCGATCTCGAGGTACATCTTGCTTCCCGGCGCCATCTTCTGGGTGCCGCTCAGCCACTGGTCGAGCCGCGCCGGAGTCCAGATTCCACCGAGCTTCTTCAGCGCCGGCGAATAATCGTAGCCGGGTACGCTCGCGACCTTGCGGCCGACGACGTTGCGGTGGCGCGGTCCGATCCGGTCGGCGTCGACCGAATGGCAGCCCGTGCACTTGCCCTGGTAAAGAGCTTGTCCGGCCGACACGTCGTCGGCTGCGAAGCCGGGGCGGGGGAGGGTGAAGGTCGCCGCGGTCACCGCCGCCACGACACCAGCGGACCACAAGGCAATGGAATAGGCGCAACGCATCGGACTCACTTCCCTCAGGCGAAGATGTAGGGTGCTTTGGGGATCGGCATGCCCGCCGCGCTGCTGAGCGTCGCCCAGTGAGTTGCTTCGTCGGCAGAGATCGAGGCGAACAGGTTGGCCAGCTTCGGGTCTTTGATGGCGTTGATCTGGCCGATGTAGGCGCTTGCCGCCCCATGCTCGAGCGAGGTCGCGAGGAGCACGACATCCTTTTCGGACTTCAGCGACTTGAGGTTGAGATCCCTGATGTAATCCGCGTCGCTCTTGGGTTCGACCGGCTTCACTCCGGCCTGGATGACGAGTTTCGCAAGCGAATCGCGATGCGCTTCGTGATGGCCCGTGAAGATGGTCGCGACCTCGAGGGTGCCCTTGGAAAGGAGACCGCTCTTGCCCGCGATCTTGTAGGCGGCAATTCCTTCATGCTCGAGCGCGAGCGCGGTCTGGATGACCCCGATATCGGTTCGGTTCTTCGATGCCGCCGCGGCGAGCGCTGGGCTGGCGGCGATGAATCCCGCCGCGCCCGCGCCGAGAGTCAATGCTCCAGCCTGTTGGAGGAAGGCCCGGCGATTGCCGGCAAGTGAACGGTCTTCGATATCCATGGTCGTCTCCAGCGCGCTCTATGGTCGCGGGATCGAGCGCCGGCGTACGCGCATGCGGCGGTGCTCGATTGCCTCTTGCGCTGATGGACTCGGGGAGGTGCGCGGGAAGGTTACAGCTGGTCCCCTCCGGACAGCGTTGGGAGCGACTAGCCGTCGTCGCTTTCGTCGAGCGCGCGGCCGATGCGTTTGAGGCCACGGTGGATGTTGACCTTCACCAGCGATGGCGATTGCCCGGAAATGCGCGACGCTTCCTCGACGCTCGCTCCGCGGAGCTTCACGAGACGGATCACCTGGGCCTGGGCGGGCTTGGTCTCGGCAAGGAGCCGCTCGAGGAGGATGCTCGCCCGCGTCTTCGCGCCATGATCCTCGACCGGGATGTCCATGTCGTCGAGGCTGTCAGGGCTTCGAAGATGGCCGCGGAGCTGGTCGATCCATTTGAAGCGCGCGATTGTCTTCAGCCACGGCCGCATCGGGTCGGACGTGTCATATTCCTGCTTGTGGACGTGAATGGCGAGCAGCGCCTCCTGGGTCGCGTCCTCCGCCGCCGCTGGAGGCAGCCTCTTGTGGAAATAGCGGGACAGCCATTGGCTGACCTCGCCCATCAGCCGCCCGTAGGCGCGGTCGTCTCCGCCCTGCGCCGCGGCCATCATCGCGTTCCACCGGTCGTCGATGAGATTGGCGGCGTGGGTCGAGGGTGCCGCCGAGGCGCTCTTGCCTCCTGATCCTGTGCTTCTCGTCCCCGTTCCGGACACTTTTCCACCCGATTGCAATGCGCCAAGGCAAGAGGTCCGTTTCGAGGAATTTCGCCACGAGAGGCGGCCTGTTGCCGCATGACCAATGGCGAGCGGCGGGCGCCGATTCCATGCATGGGCGGCAGCTTTGGACGCGCTCGCACCCACTCTGGATTATAGAGCACGCGGACGGGCCGAAGCGCTTGATCCTGCCTTCTTTCCGCGGCGCTCGAGGGCTTCGTGGACCGCGACTCGGGAGCCCTCACCGACGGGCGATTTGCACCGCTTCCTTGGCGGCCGGTCGCGTGTGAACCGGCGCCCCTTCAGAGGGGTGAAAGACGAATCCAGCCTTGCCTGGAGAGGTTCAGTCCTCTTCGCCGAGCGCTGACGCGGGCCGTGGCTCCGCTTCGTCCGCGAGGCGTGTCAGGACGTCCGAGCCCCGCACGAGGGTGAGGTCCACGGGACATCGCTCGGCAATCTCAAGGAGCCTCGAGCGCTGATCCGGATCGAGCGGCCCTTCGAGCGAGACGGTCCGGGTGAAGCGGTCCGGGGGCGTCATGTCCGCGATCCTCGAATGATCGACGGTCACCCGAGCCCGCTTGAGCGGAATGCCCTTGCGGTTCGCATAAAGCCGCATCGTCATGGCGGTGCAGGCGGCAAGGCCGGCCGAGACGAGGTCGTAGGGAGCAAGGCCGCTGTCGAGGCCGCCGACGGAGACCGGCTCGTCGGCGAGCAGCCGGTGGCGGCCGCTTTCGATTGCAACCTGGAGCGTCCCGGCGCCGGTCTCGGTGGCGGTCACCCCATTCGCTTCCCCGGCCTGCCGGATCTCCTCGACCAGCGGCGGGAGATAGCGGGTCACCCATGCGCCGATTATCTGGGCGGCATAATTGGCGTCGTCGGGACTGGTGAGGAGATGGTCCGCGGTGTCGAGCGAGACGAAGCTCTTGGGGTGCCTTGCAGCGAGGAAGATCCTGGAGGCATGTTCGATCGGGACGACCTCGTCGAGCGGCGCGTGAAGAACGAGGAGCGGGCGGTGGAGCGCGCCCGCCTGCTTCTCGATATCGTGGCGGCTTGTCTCCTCGATGAAGCCGCGGCTGATGACGAATGGCCGGCCGGCGATCGCTACCTCGGCTTCTCCTTCCTTCATGACCCGGTCGAGCTCGGCGGGATCGATCTGGGTGAGGAGGTGCGAGACGTCGGCTGGAGCGCCGATCGTCGCCACCGCCCGAATTTCGGGCAGCATGGTGGCGGCGGAGAGCGCGGCGGCCCCGCCAAGACTGTGTCCGACGAGCAGCGACGGCGCCATTCCGGCGGCCGTCATTGCGCCAGCAGCGGCGACAAGGTCGTCGACATCGGCCGCGAAGCCCCCGTCGGCGAGCAGCCCGCCGCTCGTCCCAATCCCGGCGAAATCGAAGCGCAGAACGCCGATTCCGGCACGGGCGAGGGCGCGCGCGATACGCGCGGCGGCGAGGCTGTCCTTCCCGCAGGTGAAGCAATGCGCGAAGATCGCCCAGCCTCGCGGCGTGGTTTCGGGCGCATCGATGCGCCCCGAAAGGCGGTGGCCGCCGGCGCCATCGAAATCGAACGTACTTCCGGCCATGACCTTCTCCTGCCGGCGCCAAGAAATCGCGCGGACGTCCCTAGACTGGAGCATCCGCGCGAATGGTTACAGCAGGCAGCAGCGCCGGCGAAGCTGACCGACTCCAGCGTTCGTGACCCGGTTCCCGCGGGTCCAGCCCGTCCCGATGCGAGTTGGACTCCGGGGGCGAGTGTAACTGCGCGTGCGCGCGCCGCGTGTACCCGCGTGAACCGGTCCGGCGCCGGCGACAGATGAGTGGAGATGGCCGATGTTTTCCGTGCTGATCGAGGTCCTCCCGAGCGAGGGGCATTGGGATGCCTATCTTGCTAACGCGAAAATGCTTCGCCCGGAGCTCGAGGGCTCGCCTGGGTTCCTCGATAACGGCCGCTATCGAAGCCTGACCCGGGATGGATTGATCCTGTCGCTGTCGAGCTGGCGCGATGAAGGGTCGATTACCGGCTGGCACGCGCGCATGCGCGACGATGACGGCGGTGAGAAAGGCTGGAATGGATTGGTGGAGGAGTATCGGCTGAGGGTCGGCGAGGTCACGTCCGACACCAGTGCGCCCGAAGCCCACGATGATGTCGTACGCCGGCCCGGCGGGGAGCGAGAGGGGACTTACGTCACCCTGATCGATGCAAAACAGACGCTGGAATGGGTGAGGGCCAGCAACCCATATGAGATTGCGCTCTACCTCGGCTTCGATCTCTATTCCTACGGGGACTGCCTTTCCTGGGATATCTTCGAGAGCCTCGACAGCCCGGGCGAGATCGTCCTCGCGGTGACCTGGCGGGACGCGCAGTCGGCGAACGATCATGCGGCGACCGAGATCGTTCCCGAAGATGCGCGCGTTCGCGTCGTCAGGATCGTCCTCGAACATTCGACACGCAGCTCCGAGGAGGGGGCGCTTCACAGCACCGGCATTTCGGCGGTCCGGGTGTGACCCCGAGGGACGGTCATGTCGGACGATTATAACCTGCAGCGCTTCATCGACGCCCAGGAAGGCGTCTACGACGACGCCGTCCGCTCGATCCGCAACCGTGTCCTCGATCCCGCATGGATGGCGTTCATCTTCCCGCGTTTCGTCACCTGCTACCATGACGAGGCGACCTCGGCCTTCGCCATCGCCTCGCTCGACGAGGCCCGCGCCTATCTCGCCCATCCCCTGCTCGGCCCGCGCCTGAGGGAGAGCCTCGGAGCGCTCGAGTGGATGTGGGACCTCGACGTCGATTGCGTCCTTTCGGAACGCGACAGGAAGAACCTCCATTCCTCGCTGACACTGTTCGCCGAGGCCACCAACGAGCCGCTTATGCGGCAAATGCTGTCGATCTGGTTCGGGTGCCGGGCGGACGAGGTGACGATCGTGCAGCTCGACCTTCGGCCCTGATCCGGCGCGCGACGCTCCGCGCTCAGAATTTTTTTCGCGCGCCTGTAACCCGGGCGTCACCTTGGACCGGTTAGTGAGTGGAAGCCGTAGGTGCGCGTTCGTGCGTAAGCGGCGGCCTTCGTTCGGGAAGCGGAGGCAGGTCAACAATGGAGCAGCTCTATTCCCGATGACTATGGCCGACGCGCTCGCCGAGCGCGGGACCGACGAAGCGGCAGGCGAGGGGAGGCGCCTCCAGGGGATAGGCTGGGTCGTCTTCCGGCCCGTCGCCAAGGCGGCTGAATCGCGATGGTTTCCCTCGCCGCGACCCTTGCGCGTCGGAGGATCTATTATCCGCGTCCGGTCGCGACCCTGCCCGACGTCCTGATGATCGACGTTCCGACGCGCTTCGCGAGCAAGCGCCTCGCGCTGGGGCGCTTCTGGCCCATCATGGTCGAGACCATCGACGAGCAGTTAGAGATTGAGGCCTTTCTCGAGAGGGAACGGGATAGGCTCGTCCCGCCCGATCTCCTTGACGAGCGTCCTTCGGTCATGCCGAGAAAGCACCTGACGATCGCCCATTATCGCCCTTCGGGGTCACGCTGGCCCTACCTGCAGTTGTGCCAATGGCCGGCCGACTTCACTGCAAGGGCGCCCGACAGTGACCGGATGCTCGCGCGGGGCGCCTACACCATCGAGCTGTTTCCTGACCGGAGAAAGCTGGAAAAAGCGACGAGGGTGCTCCTCGCCTCGCTTGACCGGCGTCATTCGCCCCACGTCGAGATCGTGTTCCCGGACTGGGCCCCCGATCCCGATGCTACGCCCAGTTGATGTAACGCGCTGCGGCGCTCGGGCGAGAAGCCCCTCGAGCCCGACGTCCAGGAGTGTGCCCATGCTCGAAGCCGAAGCCCGTATCGCCACCATCGAAGCCAGCCGAATCCTGACCGAGGTGGCGCTCGCCTGGGTCCATACTTATCCGGTCCGCTACGATGCGATCACGGCCGAGATCGAGCTTCCCGGCGGCGAGCTCGTCATGACAGCCGACGGTGACAGCCTCACTCTTCGGCTGGTCGGGCAGGAGGGCGAGGAGTTCGAGGCCGCGAAGCGGGCGATCGCCGACCACGTCGACCGCGCCGCAGGCCGCGATTCCGGAGTCCGGTGCGTCTGGACCTTGTTGTCGTGACGGCCAATCCAGCCGCTCAGGAAGCGAAGAAGTGATCACCGTCCATCATCTGAATGAATCGCGCTCGCAGCGGATCCTGTGGCTGCTCGAAGAGCTGGAGGTCCCCTATGACATCAAGTTCTACCGGCGCGATCCGCACTCTAAGATGGCGCCGGCCGAGCTCCAGCAGGTGCATCCGCTCGGCAAGTCCCCGATCATCACCGACGACGGGCGGGCAATCGCCGAATCCGGCGCCATCATCGATTATATCATCCGTCGCCATGGCGGCGGCCGGCTTCAGCCCGATCCCGCGAGCAGCGAATATGACGACTATGTCTATTGGCTCCATTATGCCGAAGGGTCGGCCGCGCTGCCCTTTGTCATCGATCCGATTGCGAAGGGCTTCGGCAAAATGGCGACACCGCTCAAGCGCCGCGTCGACTACGAGCTCGGCCTCAACCTCGGCTTCATCGACGACTGCCTCGCCGGCAAGGACTATCTCCTCGGCGCTGAGCTCAGCGCGGCGGACGTCCAGTTGAGCTTCGTCGGGGAGCTCGCCGTCACGTTCATGGATGTCTCTCCATACTCCAATCTCGATTCGTGGGTCGCGCGCTTCCAGGCGCGCCCGGCCTACCGCCGCGCGCTCGAGCGGGGCGGAGCCTATCGTTTCGCGCGCCGGCAGCCGTCCTGAGCGGGATTTCGAGCGCGACGCCCAAAACGCGGGTTGACGACTGCCTCCCCACAAAGGTCCTGCCGGGCGAAAGGTCATCGGCGAACTCAACGCGCCCGTTCCTGCAGCGCGGGCGTTGTTCGGCGCTGGCGCGAAGGGTCGATTGTAACCGCGAGCGGCGAGATCGCGGCTATACCAATACGGATGCAGGTCCAGTGACCGGCGACGAGCCTGATGGACGCGTCCGGGTCGCATTCACTCGAAGGGACCCTCAACTTGCGCGCATTCATGCACTTCGAGGCTTCCTCGCTCGGCCGGCTCGGCTTCCCGATGGAAGTGGCCTGGGTGTTCGAGGACGGAGCGGAGGAAGCCCATCTCATTCGTCCCGCTCCCGGCTGGACCGATCGGGATCCCGATCCACATGCAGTGCACGCGATCTCGCGGGACAGGCTCTGCGTCGATGGTGCGCCGGTCGAGATCGTCGCCCAGCGCCTTATCGACCAGCTTGCCGACTATGATGTCTTTGCAAGCGCGCCGTCCTGGGACGGGAAATGGCTCAGCCTCCTGCTGCGCTCGGCCTGCCTGCCTCAGCGCGCGTTGCAGCTCATCGATCCCGATGCAGGCCTCCTCGATTTGGCCAGCGCGATTCTGGCCCCGTCGCTGCCATCCTCGGCGAGTCCACGTGCGACCCGGCAGATCCTGGCCAATGCCTCGGCACGGTTTGCGGCACGGCCGCTGTCGCAACGCGCATTGCCCGCCGCGAGGATCGAGCGCGAGCGATGGTTCGCCGTGTCCGAGCTGGCGCACGCCTTTCGCCCGGAAGCGGCGCTTTGATGGAATTGCCCATGAACAGCTTCAAGGCCGCGCTTCGCGAACCCGGCGTCCAGATGGGGCTGTGGCTGAGCCTCGGCTTGTCAATTACAGCCGAGATCGGCGCCACGGCCGGCTTCGACTGGCTGCTTGCCGATGGCGAGCACGGGCCGAACGACCCGTTGACGATCACCGAGCAGGTTCGCTCAGCCGGGCAATATCCCGTCAGCTTCGTTGCGCGCGCACGGGACGGGACGGCTGCGTCCCTCGGGCCGCTCCTCGACGCCGGCGTGCAGACGATCATGGTGCCTAGGGTCGGGACCATCGACGAGGCCGAGGCGATCGTCCGGCGGATGCGCTATCCGCCGGCGGGCGAGCGCGGAGTGGCGATCGGATCGGTGCGCGCCTCGCGCTGGGGCGCGATCGAAGATTACATGAGCGAGGCCGCGAGCCAGCTTTGCCTCCTCGTCCAGATCGAGACTCGGACCGCCCTTTCGAACCTCTCGGACCTCGCCGCGGTGGAGGGCATCGACGGTTTCTTCATCGGTCCCAACGACCTCGCAGCATCACTCGGGCATCCCGGGCGACCCTCGCATCCCGAGGTTCGCGAAGCGATCCACGAAGCCATCTCATTGCTTGCCTCGGCCGGCAGGCCGGCGGGGATCCTCACCCGAAGGATCGAGGATGCGGCGCTCTATGCCGGGCTTGGGTGCCGCTTCATCGCAGTCGGATCGGATGCCGGAACCCTGGCGTTCGGCCTTCGAGCCCTGGCGAGCAGCGCGCGCGCCGCAACCAGCGCCTCCGGATTGCCGTGGGCATTGTGACCGGCCGGCGGTAAGCAGGTCCGGATGACCAGGAGGGCGGCTCGCAAGTTCGACGCGATCATCCTCGGCGCGGGCCAGGCTGGGCCGCCGCTTGCCGCCCGGTTGACCGCCGCCGGCATGAGCGTCGCGCTGGTCGAGCGGAAGCTCGTCGGTGGGACCTGCATCAATACGGGCTGCATGCCGACCAAGACCTTGATTGCCAGTGCTCGGGTCATGCATCTCGCAAGGCGCGGTCGTGACTATGGTGTCCTGACGCAGAAGCTGAGTTTCGACATGGGGATCGCAGCGGCTCGGGCGCGCGAGGTTACCCGGAGCGCTCGCGAGGCGAATGAAGCCTGGCTCCGCTCGATGGATGGGCTGACCTTCCTCAGGGGCCATGCGCGCCTCGCCGGCGAATCCGCCGTTATTATCGGCGATGAGACGCTCGAGGCACCCAAGATCTTCCTCAATGTCGGGGGCCGGGCGAGCGTGCCGGATATCCCGGGAATTTCCGAGGTGCCTTATCTCGACAATGTGGACATGGTCGCGCTCGACCGCGTTCCGGACCATCTCATCGTGGTGGGCGGGAGCTACGTCGGGCTCGAGTTCGCACAGATGCATCGCCGGTTCGGCGCAAAGGTGACCATCGTCGAACGCGCCGACCGACTGGTCTCGCGCGAGGACCCCGACATCTCGGATGCGATCCGACTCATGCTCGAAGCGGAGGGGATCGTGGTCCGCACCAGCGCCGAGTGCATTGCGCTGGGGCGCGAGGGCACAGGAGTAACGGTGACCCTGGACTGCGTCTCAGGCCCTCCGGCCGTCACGGGAAGCCACGCGCTGCTCGCCGTGGGGCGGCGGCCGAACACCGACGATCTCGGGCTCGAGACAGCCGGCGTCGAAACCGACCAGAAGGGTTACATCCTGGTCGACGACCGGCTTCGAACCAGCGCCGAGGGGATCTGGGCGCTCGGCGAGTGCAATGGCCGCGGCGCCTTCACCCATAGTGCCTACAATGATTTCGAGATCGTCGCCGCCAATCTCCTCGACGGGGAAGACCGGACGGTTGCGATGCGTGTTCCAGGTTATGCGCTCTACACCGACCCGCCGCTCGGCCGCGCCGGCATGACCGAAGAGGAAGCTCGAGCCGCCGGTCACGAACTGCTCGTGGCCGAAAGGCCAATGGCGCGGGTGGGAAGGGCGGTCGAGAATGGCGAGACGACGGGGCTGATGAAGCTCGTCGCAGACGCGAGGTCGCGCCGGATTCTCGGGGCGGCGATCTTCGGGATCGGGGGAGACGAGGCGATCCACGGGATCCTCGACCTGATGAGCGCTGGCCAATCCCTCGAGGCGCTGCGCTGGGCAGTTCCGGTTCACCCCACCGTATCGGAGCTCCTTCCTACGCTCGTGCAGGAGCTTCGGCCCCGACCTCCCGGCGACAAGCGCGCGTAACCCGCTGCTCTCTTTCTTCGAGTTCATGGCGGGCGACCGTCATCGGCAGTCCGGCGTCCCAGCGGCCGAGGGGCAACAAGGAGGCGATCTGAATGTTCGCGGTGATCTTCGAAGTGCGTCCTGGGCCCGGCCAGCTGGAATCCTATTTCGATGAGGCGGAGGCGCTTCGACCCGAGCTGCTGCAGGTCGAGGGCTTCATCGACAATATCCGCTACAGGAGCTTGACCCGCGAGGGCTGGATCCTCTCCCTCTCGAGCTGGCGCGACGAAAAGGCGCTCGTCCGCTGGCGGACCGTGACTCGTCACCACGAGGTGCAGGAGTTCGGCCGATCGCGCATATTCGCCGATTATCGAATGCGCGTAGGGGAGGTCACCAACGATAGCCGGGTCCCCGGCGGGTACGAGCTGGTCGAGCAAAGATTTGACGAGACCCGGTCGGGCGGGGGGACCGCTCTGACCCTGATCGATGCTAGGCGTCCTGCCGCGTTCAGCGAGACCTCGAATCCTGCCGACTGTTCGCAGTTCCTCGGCCTTGACCCCTATGCCGACGGCCTCATCGACTGGGACGTGTTCGAGGCGGTGCGGACTCCGGGGGACCTCATCCTGCTTCAGTCGTGGCAGACCGGGGCGGCCGCAGAAAACTTCGAGCTGACCACCGAGCTGCCAGCGGACGGGCGCCTGCGCCGGGTTCGGGTCATTCGCGATTACGCGATGTTCGACCGGCGCGAGGCGCCTCAATATTTCCCCGACGTCGCGGGGACTGGCTGACAAGCTGATCTTTTGGAGACGGGGGGGCAGTGATCGGGCGGCGTAACCGGACGACCCCAATCGTCGAGTCTGGTCGGGAAGGAGCTCTGACCGATGGATATCACGTCTTTGATTGCCGACGATCACGGCGAGCAACGCCGGCTCTTCGCCCTGATCGAGGAATTGGGGACGTATGACATGGACGCGCTGAGGGCCGTCTGGACCCGGCTCCGGGTCCTTCTCGACACCCACGCCCTCGCCGAAGAGCGCTTCTTCTATCCCGAATTGCTGAGGCTCGGCCGCGGCGCCGATAATCAGACGCCGTCCGAGGAGACCCGGGACGCGATCGAGGACCATAACGAGATCCGCGACGCCGCGTCGGAGGTCGACAGGCATGAAGTCGGATCGCGCGCCTGGTTCGACGCCGTTGCAGCGGCGAACAGGGTGAACAGCGATCATATGGCCGAGGAGGAACGGCAGGGCCTTGCGGATTTCAGACGGAACGCGCCGCTGGCGCTGAGGGAGCGGCTCGGAATCAAGTTCCTGCGCTTCGAAAGCGAGCGCCTGACGGGGACGGGCGTGAAGCCGGTCGATCTCGACGTCGACGAATATCTGGCAGCGAACAGTTGAGCCCGCGGAGCACCTTGATCGTCGCTCCGGCGCCGCTGGCGAAGGCTCGCCCGTTCGATGGTTCATGGCCGTGACATTGCGGTACTCCCCTCAATTCATGCGAACCGCGGTGCAGCGATCTCGTCGCATTGACTCGCGGGCGGAGCGCCTGCTGGCGGCCGAGCGCCCTTTGCGCTGCGGGGCGGAACAAAGCCCACCGCAGCATCCAGCCGGGAGGACGGGCGAATAGGTAACGATCCGCCGCCGTTTGCGAGTAGGGTCTCGTGACGGCGAACTCGCGAGAGGGCGAAATCATGGGCAGCTCGACACTCGACGCACTCCTCTCGGCTCTCTCGGTCGATGTCGAGGCGTTCGCCTTGTGCGAGATTGCGCAAGACGTCCGACTGATCTTTCCGCCAACCGAGGTGATCGAGGTCCACCATGTGCTCAAGGGGACGCTCTTCCTGACGATCGGCGAGAGGGACCCGATCGAGGCTCCAACCGGCGCGATGGTGATCGTTCCTCCCGGGCGCCTCCAGTATCTCGCTGCGTCGAAGACCGCTGCAAGGAGCACGACAGCCTCGGAAGTTTCCATACCGGTTCGCGACGGAATGGTCGTTCTCAACGCGACCGACGGCGCCGCCCCGGCTCTCAGGATCGCATGCGGAACCGTCCAGCCGGATCCGAACGGGTCCTTCGGGCCGCTTGACGGGCTGTCGGACCCTGTGGCCGAGGACCTGTCGGACGTTCCCGTCGTCTCGGCGGCGTTCGCTGCAATGCTTGAGGAAGTGGCCGCTCCGGGGGAAGGGGCGATGGCGCTGACGAGCGCGCTCATGAAGGCGTGCCTTGTGGTCCTGTTGAGACGCCACCTGCAGTCAAGCCGCAAGGCAGGAACGCTGCCGGCACTCTTCAGCGACGCAAGGATCGGGCGGGCGATCGCCGGCGTCCTCGACTGCCCGTCAGCTCCCCACAGCGTGACCAGCCTCGCGAAGGCGGCGGCGATGAGCCGCTCAGCCTTTGCGCGTGAGTTCAAGGCCGCGCTCGGAGTGACTCCGATGGAGTTCGTGACCAGGGTGAGGCTGAGCCTCGCGCGCCGGATGCTCGCCTCGACGGTCCGGCCCGTCGAAGCCGTCGCGGCTGAGGTGGGGTTCAGCAGCCGCAGCCATTTCAGCCGAGTTTTCAGCGAGCAATATGGGACCGATCCCTCGACCTTCCGTCGCCGCAACAACCTCGGTTTTGCTCCTGGAGGGAGCGCATCGCGATCCTGACTTTGGTTTGGTCGCTCCCGACATCGCGGTAATTTCCCTGCTGTAACCCACACGGCATCAGCGACGAGTTAATCACTGTTGCGGTGCCGGCACCCCCGCACGCCCTCCCCGGACCGGCATCGCAACATCACTCGCAACCACCAGCGGAGCTCACGAATGGCGCGGATTGAAGGTGTAAAGCCGGGAATGGAAGTGATCGGCGCCGACGGCGTGCATGTCGGCACGGTCGATGCGCTCGACGGTTCGCGGATCCGCCTGACCAAGGCGGATTCGGGCGTTGGAAGTCATGCCGGTCACCGGCATTATGTGCCGGGCGCACTCATTGCCGAGGTCGAGGGGAATCAGGTCCGCCTGAGCGCGAACGGAAGTGTCGCCATCACCTTCGAGGAAGGCATCTGACCCGACTGCCCGAAGATTGTTGCGCCCGCTCTGAATCGCCGTTGCGGGCGCGCTCTTTAAGCTCACCTGACCGTGACCATGCCCTTCATGCCCGCCGCGCCACGGCTGGCCTTGTTGCACTCGAATTGAAAGGTTGAGCGAATTGGGCAGCGCCGCTTATCTGATCATGACCATAGTGGGTCCCGCGATCCTTCTCGTCGTCCTCGCCGGGATTCTCAGCCGGCCCAACGGCAACCGGGCCGCACGGCGGCGGACAGCGCGCGCCACGCGGGAACTTTACCGCGAGGAGGAAAGGCGCCGGCGCGACGGAACTGACAAGTGTTAGCCGTGGGACACCTCAAAATGATGAAAGCCCGCGCGTCCGCGCGGCCAACGCCTCCGACGTGCTACGGCGGCCTCCCGACCGAAAGCCATCTTCATTCACATTCGGCGAGGGACCCCGGGGAAACAACCGCATGCGACTGAAAGACCGTGACGGTGCACGGAAACCGAGTGACGCACGGGACGAAGGGCAAGCTCCTTCGACCCATGATCCGTCCCCTCTCCAGGTGCCCGTCTTCTTCAATCCTGCAGGCGTGAGCAGCATCGAGATCGGAGTCTCCGCTTTCGACTGCATCGGCCTCACTGCCCCCCACGACCACCCCCACGTCTACCTCAACATGGGAGAGCGAGGGGATGTCCGTTGTCCCTATTGTTCGACCCAGTACCGGCTCAATCCCGCGCTCCGCTGGAACGAGACCAATCCCCCAGGCTGCTTGGTGGCCCCGCGCGTAAAAGCCGATCGCTAGCCGGGATCACGAAAACCTCAGCGTCGGTCAGAAGCTCAGCTGGCCGAACAGGCCGACTTCGTCGTAGCTTCCGCGATCGGGGCCTCCGATCGTGCCGTTCGATGTCGAAAGCAGCCCGTGCGTCACTCGCTCGTGCTTGTAGACCAGCGCCAGGTCGATCGGCTCGACCGGTTTGTAGTCGAGCCCGACGTTGAAATAATTGTCACGCATGGAAGGGTTCAGGTGGCTGCTCGGCTTGACCCAGTCGTAGCGCCCGAAGACGCTGATTTTGCGCGTGAACGCATAGGAACCGAACGCCGACCAACCATTGGACTTGTCATTGCGTGTCGGGGGTGCCGGAAGCGGCGGGGGCGCGGTCGTGACGTTGTTCCAGTTCGCCGCCCTGAAATATTCTAGGCCGGCGCGTACCCGCTTGTCCGTGTAGGCGGCGACCGCGTCCAAGCGCGTCGCTCGATGGTTCACGTCGACCTTGTCATTGCTCTTGCCGAGCTTGCCTGAATAGCCGCCGACGCCGAGCGTCACGTGCCTGACCGGGTTGATCGAGATGCGCCCCTCGAGATCGATGCTGTTCGAGCTTCGCGACAAGGTCTTGTAGCCGCCGCCGTTGATCGCCGAGACCTGGTAGGTGATCAGATCGTGCCCGAAGGTGCCGAACAGATGCACGCCCCAGTCTGTCGCCCCTCCGAACTTTGTCCGGTCGATCAGAGTGTTCTCCACGAAGCGGTATCCGTAGAGACCCTCGACGAACGGAACCCAGGGCGTATCGCTCTCGCCGACGCGAATGGTGAGCGCCGGATTGATCCGGGCCTCAACCCACGCCTTCTTGACGAACACGATGACGTCCTTGCTCGTGCCGTTTGAATTGTACCGGAAGTCGGTAGTGAGATTGGCTGACCAGGTGTCGTCGAACTTGTGGTCGACGATGAGGTAGCCGCGCTTGACCTCGGTCTCGGTCCCGTTCGCGACGTTCGCGGTCCTGTTTCCGGCAAGATCCGTCGACGTCTGGTGGATATTGCTGACGTTGAAGAAGAACCGCCCACCGATGGTCGTTGTCCCCCACCGGCCAGGCGCTGGCGTCTTCGGCGGCGGCGGGACCGGCGTGGCGATGGCCACCTCGGCCTTTTGCGACTGGGTCAACGCCGTCGCGGGCTGCTGCAGCGCGGTCGTCCGCTGCGCCGCCTCGTCGTCGTCGAGGCGCTCCCTCAGCGCGTCCACCTCGGCTCTGAGCGCCGCGATCTCCGCGTCCCGGGGATCAACCGGGTGGCGGCGAGTGGCGCCGCGGGCGGGACAGGCGAGGGCAATGGCGGCGGCGCCCGCCACGAGCAATTCACGCATTTTCAGATCCACTTCACGCTGCGCCGTCAAGGCTTCGAAGATCGCGGGGGGCGAACCTCGGTTAGTAAGTTCGATCAGCGCTCGCGGCGCTTACCCGCCACACGATATTGCCGACGTCATCGGCGATGATGAGGGCTCCGGTACGATCGAGCGCCACCCCCACCGGGCGCCCCCGGACGGTGCGATGGTCGGGCGCCAGAAAGCCGGTGGCGACCGGCACAGGGGCTCCGCTGGGACGGCCATTCACGAAGGGCACGAAGATCACCTGGTAGCCGTTCAGGGGGCTCCGGTCCCAGCTGCCGTGCTCGCCAACGAAGGCGCCGGTCGCGAACCTCGGCGAGAGCGTCTCGCCCCTGCTGAACGCCAGCCCGAGAGCGGCAACGTGAGAGCTCAGGCCATAGTCGGGCCGGATCGCCTTCGCGACCATCGCCGGGTTCTGCGGATGGACCCGGACGTCGACATGGCTGCCCCAGTAGCTCCACGGCCAGCCGTAGAAGCCGCCGTCCTTGATTGACGTCAGATAATCGGGAACGAGGTCAGGCCCGATCTCGTCGCGCTCGTTGACCACGGCGAAGAGCGTGCCCGTACCGGGCTGGATTGCGAGATTGGTCGGGTTGCGTGTGCCCGTCGCATAGAGGCGCTTCGCTCCTGTCGCGCGATCGACCTCGTAGATGGCCGCGCGTCCCTCTTCGACCTCCATTCCGTTCTCGGTGATGTTGCTGTTCGATCCAACGCCGACATAGAGCTTCGACCCGTCGGGACTGGCGACCATCGCCTTTGTCCAGTGATGGTCGATTGGCCCCGCCGGCAACTCCGCCAGCCTGACTCCGGGAGCCGTGATCTTCGTCTGCCCCGGCGTGAACGGGAAGGCGAGGATCGCGTCGGTGTCGGCAACGTAGAGCTTGCCGGCAACCCAGGCGACTCCATAGGGAGAGTGCAGTCGATCGACGAGCACGGTCTTCAGCTCGGGAATGCCGTCGCCGTTGCCGTCGCGCAGGAGTGAGATGCGGTTGCCGCCTTTCGCGGCCGCCCCGGCCCGGGCCTTCACCTTTCCCTGGACATAGTCCTTGGGCCGGAAGGGCTCGGTTCCGGGGCTGTTGCTCTCGACCACGAGAATGTCGCCGTTGGGCAAGGTATAGACGATGCGCGGATGCATGAGGCCGCTCGCCATCGCCTGGATCTTCAAGCCCGCCGCGACCGTCGGGGTCTCGCCCGGTCTCCAGCCGACGGCTCTCGGAACGCTCATTGGCGGAAGCAGATATTGTCTCGGCTGCGGGAGCCACGGGTTCGGACCGTATTGCCGTGCCGGGTCGCCGCCCTTGTCGCTGCACGCGCCGAGGGCGCAGGTGAGCAGGACCAGTGCCGGCATTGTGGCTTGGCGGATCATTCGCTTGCTCCCGCCTGAGGCTCGCGTTCCCGCACCGGCATCCGGACCTCCGTCACGGTCCAGCCGCGGATACCGGCGAACAGCAGGAGCACCGCGACGATGGCTGACAGCGTGATTCCGGTCGGAACCACCGACGTCCAGGCGTCGCGCGTGTGGACGAGGACATTGACGATCGAGACGATCGCAGCGGTGGCGAGCAGGATGAAGTCGAGCCAGCGGATCGACCCGGTCCGACCGAGCGCAACCTCTGCGAGAAGAACGATCGCCGAGACCAGCGCAAGGACGAGGCCGCCAGTGATCAGCCACGCCGAGAAGTTCGACCACTGGATCAGGGAATTGCTCGAATACATGAAGTCGGTGAACAGCGCCGCCATCAGCAACGCACCGCCAAGCGAGATGAAGAAGGGGTGAAGAAGCTCCGCTCGCTCTCTCTTTGCAAGTGCAGTCATGGGCTTCTCCAGTCACTTGGCGCGCCGTGCGCTCGCAGGGGCCAGCCATTACCGTCCGAGCCGGACCGCGCCGCGTCAAAGCATCGAAACGGTCAGCGACGGTTCTTGTGCCGATCCTGTTCGTGACGAGAACTCGGCGCCGTCCGCCGACCGGTTACAGCTCGAGCCATCTCCTCAAAGAAGGGCATCCGAGGGGTTGGTCTCTCGAGGTCCCGATTGTGTTGCTCGGTTGGTCCGGACCTTCGGGCCGTCCGATCAATGTAACCCGGAACTGCCGGAGGACGAGCGGGTGGCGTAACCCCAAGACTGGAGAAGACCATGGCCTACAAGATTGCGATCCTCGTCGGCAGCCTCAGGAAGGGCAGTCTCAACCGCAAGGTCGCACGGTCGATCTGCGCGATCCGGGGCGACAATCTCGATTGCTCGATGATCGAGATCGGCGACCTTCCGCTCTATGACGAGGACCTT
>DASZYL010000006.1:0-9628 GCA_035545385.1 Sphingomicrobium sp.
TTTCGGACGCTCCCCTCGAGCACATAGGTCACACCCAGCGTCTTCGCGACTTCCTTCACGTCGACCGACTGGCCCTTGAAGGTGAAGGCAGTATTGCGGGCGACGACCGAGAGTGCCGAGACCTTGGAGAGGTCGGTGATGATGTCCTCGGTAATCCCGTCGCTGAAATATTCCTGCTCGGCTTCCCCGCTCATGTTGATGAACGGAAGGACGCAGACCGACGCGCGCTTTCGAGGTGCCGCAGACTTGTCGGATGAAGCAGCTCGGCTCGGTCGAGCCTCCGACCCGCACGTCCTTCCGACTGCCTCGAGAAGGTCGTCGATCGCTTCTGGAGTTCCGTTCCCGTCCCATTTGCCAAGATCGATGGTCTGGAACTGCCGGAAGCCCAGCGGCGGTTTCGCACCCGCCATGACCACTGGGACGAGGCGCCCGGAATCGCGCCCTTCAGCGGCTTCGTCCTGCACCCAGGCGGAATCGATCGAGGTCGGCGACCAGAGCACGACCACGGCCTCGGCATCTTTGAGGGCCTTGTCGATCTCGGTTGCAAAGCGCGATCCGCCGTGGAGGTGGCGATCCCACCAGACCTCGTGCCCGGCGTCGGAGAGGCAGCCTGCAAGCTGCTTCGCCGCGTCAACATCGTCCCTGGCATAGCTGAGGAATATGCGCGCCAAGCATTAACCCCCGAAACCGTCCCTCCTCTTGCGCTCAAGCGCGTTAAGCTGCAAGCGGCCGGGCTAGGGTAAAGGATTCCATACCCCAGTGAAATACCGGATGGCCCTACGGGCCAGGTTTCATGAATTTCAGCGCGTACTGGTCGGTGTGGCCCTGGATCGACTTGTCGAAGATGGGCTTGCTGTGATCGTCGCCGGGCCTCCTCAGGAACTTGCCTTCGGCAACCAGCCTGAAGCCCGCGGATGTCACTTCCTTCACGACAATGTCACGGTTGATGCGGTGCATCTTGGCGATGTCGGCATCGCTCATGCCCGAGCGGCCCTGGTGGTCGAGGATGAAGTAGATGCCGCCGGGTTTCAGCGCCTTGTAGACCTTTCGATCGAAGTCGAGCGTGTTCACCTTCCCATATTCGGCGATCTTGAGGTCGTGATAATTCTGGGTGACCCAGGCGAGATCGAGGGGTTTCGGGAATTGGACCGTTCCGAACGGCTGGCTATCGAAGGTGACGTTCTTCCACTTGCCTTCTCCGAGCATTTCCTCGTTGGCCTTGACGGCTCCCTTCCAGCCCGAATTCTCGAGGCCATAGACGTGGCCCTTGGGCCCCACGACATCGCTCAGCATCCTGGTGAAATAGCCGCCGCCGGGATAGAATTCGCCGACCGTCATTCCTGGCCGCACGCCCGAAAAGGCGATCGTGTCCGCGGGCTTTCGAAGAGGATCGAGCGACCGTTGGTTCTTCGGCCGCGCCGGATCGGCGACGGCCCTCGCAATGACCGGGTTCGCGCTGGACGAAGCCGCGTCGGCGGCAAGCGGCGCAGTGATCGCGATTGCGATCGCGATTGGAACGAGATGACGCATTGGCCCCCTCCAGTGACGAACCCGTTACGCGCTAGCGCTTACCATTTGGCGGCTTCAATGCCGTTTCGACAGGTGGCTTCCTGTCGCTGCCGAAGGGATGGACTCCATGCTGTATTATTAGTATAATACACTCGTAAAGGAGCATCACGATGTTGGAAAACCCGGTAGCCAAGCGAACTGCGATTGCGGCTGCAATCGGCGCGGTGATCGCGATCCCGCTGCCGTTCGTGGGACCGATCCTCGGCGCGCTGGTGGGCGGCGGAATCGGCTATTTCACGGCCGACCAGCGCCGCAACGGCTGAAATCTCAGAGATATTCCGCAAATTCGCGGAGCAATCGCCGGTAAAGCTCGCGTTTGAACGGGACGATGAGGTCAGGAAGCCGATCGGGTTCGATCCACTTCCACTCCCGGAATTCCGGATGCCTCGTCGCGATATTGATGTCCTCGTCCTGTCCGAGGAAGCGGGCGAGGAACCAGTCCTGGTCCTGGCCGATATACTTCCCGCCCCAGAGGTCCCCCCGAAGCTCGTCGGGAAGCTCGTACTTCACACGTTCGGGGCACCTTGCGATTCGTTCGACGAGTGAAGGGACAATCCCCGTCTCTTCCTCGAGCTCGCGAAGCGCCGTTTTCCAGGGTTTTTCATCCTCGTCGATCCCGCCCTGGGGCATCTGCCAGGCCTCGTCGCTATTATCGATGCGGGCTCCCACGAAGACCTTGCCCTCGGAGTTGAGGAGCATCACGCCGACTCCCCGGCGGTAGCGATCGCTTTTCGTCATTTGTCGTCAATGCGTGGCGGAAAGCGGCGAAGCAATGCGGATCATGCCCTTCCTCGCCCGATAGCGCGCCTACCGGCGGCGACAGTCTCTTTCAAAATACGTAAACCCCATCCTTGCCGGCGGTTGCCGAACGGGAGGCTGCCGACTGGGGCGAGTCCGCGTCCTTGCCCGTGGCATGGGAAGATGTTCCGGCCGGCTCGTTACAGCGCGCTCCACTCCTATTTCGGCCGGGGAGCGGAGGCCATTTGCGACAGAAAGGTGGCGAAAGCTCTTCTGCGAGCCTAAACAGGCGCAAACCCTAACTCGCGTCTGTGAAGGACTGATCCCGTGGCGACCGCCACCCATCTTCTCACCGAAAACGAAGCGACCGCCCATCCCGTGCAGGAGGCGGTAGTCGTCCGCTTTGCCGGGGACAGCGGCGATGGAATGCAGCTGACCGGGGGCCAGTTCACGCTTTCGACGGCCCTTGCCGGCAACGATCTGGCGACCTTTCCCGATTTCCCGGCGGAAATCCGGGCCCCGCAGGGCACGACCTTTGGAGTGTCGGCGTTCCAGATCAACTTCGGCTCATGCGCGATCGAGACCGCGGGCGACCAGCCGGACGTCCTGATCGCGATGAACCCAGCCGCGTTGAAGACCAACGCCGAGGCGCTTCGCGAAGGCGGGCTCATCATCGCCGACGAGGGCGAATTCACGGCGCGTAACCTCGCCAAGGCCGGCTATGACCAAAATCCGCTCGAGGACGGAAGCCTTGGCAGGTGGCAGGTCGTCCACTTCAACATCTCGCAGCTGACCCTCGATGCCGTGAAGCCCTACGGCCTCGGCAACAAGGAGGCCCTTCGCTGCAAGAACATGTGGACCCTGGGGCTTGCCCTGTGGATGTTCGATCGCGATCGCCAGCCGATTGTCGACTGGCTCAAGACCAAGTTCGCCAAGGCCCCCGAACTCGCCGAGGCGAATATCGCCGCCCTCAACGCGGGTCATGCCTATGGCGAGACGGTCGAGATGGGTGCGCCCTTCAAGCAGCATCACATCGCCGCCGCTCCGGCGGAGCCGGGCCTCTACCGCACCGTCACTGGCGCCGAGGCGCTGGCGCTCGGTCTCGTCGCGGGGTGCCAGCTCGCGGACCTGCCGATGTTCTTCGGGTCCTATCCGATCACTCCTGCAAGCCCGCTGCTCCATCACCTCGCGCGCCTCAAGGAGTTCCAGATCACGACCTTCCAGGCGGAGGACGAGATCGCCGCGATCTGCGCGGCCATCGGAGCAAGCTACGCCGGCCATCTCGGGATCACCTCATCTTCGGGACCCGGGATTGCGCTCAAGACGGAAGGCATTGGCCTTGCCGTCATGACCGAGCTTCCGCTCGTAATCGTCAATTCCCAGCGCGGAGGGCCGTCGACCGGCCTTCCCACGAAAACCGAGCAATCCGATCTCTACCAGGCCGTCTACGGCCGCAATGCGGATGCGCCGGTGCCGGTGATCGCCGCGCGCTCGCCCGCCGACGCGTTCGACTGCGCGATCGAAGCGTGCCGGATTGCAACCCGTTACATGACCCCGGTGATGCTGCTCACCGACGGATATATCGCCAATGCCGCCGAGCCCTGGCGGGTGCCGGACATGAGCAGCTACCAGCCTTTCCCGGTCTCCTTCTTTGAAACTCCTCCGGGAGAGGGCGAGGGGGTGATGCCCTATTCGAGGAACGCGGATCTCGCCCGTCCCTGGATCAAGCCCGGGACGCCCGGGCTCGAGCATCGCATCGGCGGGATCGAGAAGCAGCCCGGAACCGGCAACATCGACTATTCGCCGGCGGTTCACCAGGAGATGACCAACACCAGGGTCGGCAAGGTGCTTGGAGTTGCCAATTCCATCCCGGACCAGGAGGTCTGCCTCGGTCGCGAGGGAGCGAAGCTCGCAGTTGTCGGGTGGGGCTCGACCTTCGGTCCGATCCACCAGGCGGTCCGACGGGCGATCGCCGACGGCAAGGACGTCGCCCATGTCCACGTCCGCCATATCTGGCCGATGCCCCGGAACATGTCCGACCTATTGAAGGGTTTCGGGCAGATCCTCGTTCCCGAGATGAACATGGGGCAGTTCAAGACCGTCCTTCGCGACCAGTTCCTCGTCGACGCTCAGTCGCTGACGAAGGTCAGCGGGCACCCCTTCAGAATTGCCGAGATCGAGGCAGCGATCGATGCAAGGCTCGGCTGAGTTCACGATCATGATCACGGCTTTCGATGGAAGGACGGGTCGAAGATGAAACAGATCAACGTCTGGCCGATGGCGATCATGCTCATCATCATTGTTCTCCTCGTAATCTGGCTGAGGCCCCACGGATGAATGACATCACCACCCTGACCACCGCAAAGGATTGGGCCAGCGACCAGGAAGTCCGCTGGTGTCCCGGCTGCGGCGACTATGCGGTCCTGAAAGCCGTTCAGCGAACGATGCCCGACCTTGGAGTCGCTCGCGAGAAGACGGTCTTCATCAGCGGCATCGGCTGCTCGAGCCGCTTTCCCTATTACATGTCGAGCTACGGCTTCCACACGATCCACGGACGGGCCGCTGCGATCGCAACCGGAGTGAAGCTCGCCAACCCCGAGCTCGATGTCTGGATCATCACCGGCGACGGCGACGCTTTGTCGATCGGCGGCAACCACACGATGCACGTCCTTCGCCGCAACCTCGACTGCCAGATCCTGCTCTTCAACAACGAGATCTACGGGCTGACGAAAGGCCAGTATTCGCCGACGAGCCGGGTCGGGACGCGCTCGCCCTCGACCCCGTTCGGCTCGGTCGACCGGCCGGTCACTCCTTGCGCCTTCGCGCTCGGATCGGGAGCGCGGTTCATCGCCCGCGGGATCGACGTGCACAAGAACCTGCCCGAGGTGCTGAAGGCAGCGCACGCCCATCGCGGCGCAAGCTTCGTCGAGATCTACCAGAATTGCATCGTCTACAATGACGATGTCTTTGCGTCCTTTACCGAGAAATCGGCGGCCGACGAGAAGCAGCTGTGGCTGAAGAGCGGCGAGAAGATGCTGTTCGCGGGCGGGACCAAGGGGATCGCGCTCGATACCGAGCGGCTCGCGCTCAAGGTCGTTGCCGGCGACGACCCTTCGGTCATCACCCATGACCCGACGAACCGCCAGCTTGCAGCGATGCTGATCCTCATGGACCCGAGCCACTTCCCGATCGCTCTGGGCGTGATCTACGAAGACCCAAGGCCGACGTTCGAAAGCGCGGTCATCGAGCAGAACAGGGCCGCGGCCTCGGGCAAGACCCCTGACCTCCAGCAGCTGGTCGCGAAGGGCCAGACGTGGATGGTCGAAAAAGAGCCGCACCAGATCTGATCCACACGTCTTAAGTGGACAATCTCACGCACAGCCTCGTCGGGGCCGTCATGGGGCGGATGGGCCTCAAGCGGCTCAGTCCACGCGCAATGCCCGCGATGATCATTGCCGTGAACCTCCCGGACATCGACAGCTTCGTCGCGAAAGGGCTGGGCTGCGAGCCGATCGCGGCGCACCGCGGCTTCACTCACGGCATTGCCGGCGACCTCCTCATGCCATTCTTCGCGGTTGCAATCATTTTCGTCTGGGAAAAGTTGCGACCGGGCAAGGAAGGGGCTTTGAATCTCAAGGGGCTGCTCGTCGCCTGCTTTCTGGCGGGCCTTAGCCATCCCCTTCTCGATCTCATGAACACCTATGGCACGAGAGTGCTGGATCCATTTTCAAGCCGCTGGTTCTACGCCGACACCCTGTTCATCGTGGACCCGTGGATCTGGATCATGCTGATCCTGGGCCTCGAGATGTCGTGGCGGGCTGAACGCCTCGGCTCCGACTGGAGACGTCCGGCGGCCTGGGCGTTTACCGCGATGCTCCTCTATATCGGCCTCAACGGCGCCATATCGGCGCGTGCAGTTGCCGTGACCCGGCCGCTGGTCGAACATGTCACAGCGTCTTCGGACATCGTCGCCGGCGAAGTTCCTTTGACCTTCTGGAAACGCAGGATGATCTGGCGAAGTGGAGCAATCGGCGGCTCGGGAACCTACGACCTCCTTGGCGGCCTCAACAATGCCAGGCTCGATCCCAAGATCGTTTCACTGAACCTCGACGATCCGCGCCTCGCCGCGGCGAAAGCGAGTGATCCTCACGTCCGCGCCTTCCTCTACTGGTCGCGAATGCCGATGGTCTATTTGGAGCGCGGGCACGCCTATCTGACGGACCAGCGCTTCTTCGAATATCGCCGGACCCCAAGCACCAATTTCCTCATCCCGCTCGACAATCACCATGTGAGTTCATAACTCGCGGGCCCATGAGTACGCGCGGCGAACATCTGGTGCGTGCGGACCGTCGCTTCGCGACCGGCGGCGGGCTCGCCGCGCGTCTCAGCGCTCCAGCGATCACGCGCGTGCTCGACGAGATCGACAAGCGCCTCACGACCGGCGGCATAGAAGCGACCCTCCCGGACGGCTCCCGCCGCCGTCTCGGCTTTCGTGCTGCAGGTCCTCGAGCCATCGTCCATTTGTCGAGCTGGATGTCGCTTGTGCGTCTCGCAACCTCGGGCTCCGTCGGCTGGTACAAGGCCTGGACGCTCGGCGAATGGTCGAGCCCCGATCCGGTCAAGATCTTCGAGATCTTTTCCGCCGATGCGAGACCGCTCGGCGAGATCGGCCGCGCCAAGGGGCCATTCCGCTGGGTCAACGCGGTTGCACACCGCCTTCGGGACAATGCGCCGCGAAAGGCGAGAAAGAATATCGCGGCCCATTATGATCTCGGGAACGATTTCTATTCGGCCTGGCTCGACGAGACGATGACCTATAGCGCGGCGCGCTTCTCGAGCCCGGCCGAAACGCTCGAAGAGGCGCAAATCCACAAGATCCGGACCTTGCTCGACAGGCTCGACCTGAAAGCGGGCCAGCGCCTCCTCGAGATCGGCTGTGGCTGGGGAACGCTTGCGATCGAGGCGGCGCGGCGCGGAGCTTTCGTTGTCGGCCTTACCCTTTCGACCGAGCAGAAAGCCTGGGCCGAGCGCAAGATCGCAGAAGCCGGGCTTGGCGAGAAGATCGAGATCCGCCTCCAGGACTATCGCCAGACGCACGAAGAATTCGATGCCGTCGCGTCGGTCGAGATGGTCGAAGCCGTCGGCCAGCGCTGGTGGGGAGCCTATCTCGACAGTATCGCCAGGAACCTCAAGGCGGGAGGCCGGGCCGCACTCCAGTTCATCAGCATCGATCATCGGCTATTTGAAAACTACGTCCGAAACGCGGATTTCATCCAGACCTACATCTTCCCTGGCGGGTGCCTGCTCGACGAGCCGCAGTTTGCCGGGCTCGCGATGGAGCGCGGCCTTTCGTGGCAGGATCGGACCGGCTTTCGCCTGGACTATGCCGAAACCCTCAAGCGCTGGCGCGACCAATATAACGAGGCTGTCGCAAGCGGAGCTCTCAAGGGTTTCACAGAAGCTTTCCACGACCTCTGGCGTTATTATCTGATGTACAGCGAGGGCGGATTTCGGGGCGGGGCAATCGATGTCGCGCAGGTGACGATGGTCAAGTCTTGAAGGCCATCCATGACCGCAACCGGACGCTGGGCCAGGGGCTCGCTGCGATCCGCACCCAGTTCCAGCTTCCGAGCGGATTTCCTCCCGAGGTCGAGGCCGCAGCTGCTGGTGCCGCCGCCAAGCCGATCGTCGATCATGTCGACCGCACCTCCACTCCTTTCGTCACGCTCGATCCCACGAGTTCGACCGATCTCGACCAGGCCTTTGCGATCGAGCAATCGGCGGGCGATCTCGTCCTCCATTACGCGATCGCGGATATCGGCTGGTTCGTCGCCGAGGACGGACCGATCGACGTCGAGGCCTGGGCGCGCGGAGAAACGATCTATATCCCGGACGGGAAGGTCAGCCTTTATCCTCCCGTCCTGAGCGAGGGCTCGGCAAGCCTTCTTCCCGACGCCGACAAGCCCGCCATCATCTTTCACGTACGCGTATCGAGCGACGGGACCGCGACCCTCGACGGGGCGGAGCGCTCCATCATCAGGAGCCGGGCAAAGCTTGGCTATGCAACCGTTCGTCCCGGGGACCTGCCCGATGGATTCGACGAGCTCGCGCGCCGGATTGAAGCCGCCGAGCTCGAACGCGGCGCATCCCGGGTCGACCCGCCCCAGCAGGAGGTCGTCGAGGATGACGGATCCTTCAGGCTCGAGTTTCGACCGATGCGGGCTGCCGAGCAGTCCAATGCGACCTTGTCGCTCGCTGCAAATCTCGCGATCGCCGACCTTCTTTATCGTCACCAGACGGGGCTCTTCAGGGTGATGCCTGAGCCCGACGAGATTGCGATCCGGCGATTGCGCCACAGCGCACGGGCGCTTGGAGTGGATTGGCCCAAGGCCATGGGGCTCGAGGAGAGGGAGCGCGGGCTCGATCCCAACAAGCCTTCAGAAGCGGCATTCATGCTCGCCATCCGGCGAGCGGGTGCTCATGCGAGCTATGCTCCGTTCCGCTCGGGCGAGCGGCCATGGCATTCGGCCATGCGGGCGACCTATGTCCACGGAACCGCGCCACTTAGAAGGCTGGCCGACCGGTTCGTAACCGAGGCCGCGCTCGCAGTCGCGAACGGCCGCGCAGTCCCCGACCACATCAGTGCCGCCTTCGAGCGATTGCCCGACGTCATGAACCGGGCCGACGCCAGGGCCTCGCAGGTCGATGCAGCGGTTCTCGAGCTTGCCGAATCGGTTGTCCTCTCGGGCTGCGTCGGCAAGGTCTTCGATGGAAGCGTGACCGACATCGACCAGCGCGGAGCGAGGATCCAGCTCAAGGAACCCGCGGTCATCACCCGAGTAGCCGTGAACGGGCTCAAGATCGGAGCTCTCGTCAGGCTCCGTCTCGACGAGGCCGATCCTCAGCGGCGGCTGACCCGATTTTCGCTCGTCTAGCTTCGATTTTCCAATGATTTACGAAAGTCGCTGACGACCTTCTCGGTGAGCCTTGCGCAATCGAGTCCGGCAAAGGGGAAGGTTCCGGTGAGCGCCGTCCTTACCTCCGGAGCGAGCGCTTGCTGGAGCTTGCGGCGGGCCCGCATCAGCCGGGTCTTCACCGTGCCCTCGGGGATGTCGAGCGCGGCTGCGGCCTCCTCGACCGACACGCCCTCGATCTCGTGGAGGACGAAGACCGTCCGGAAATTCTCGGGGAGTTCGGCGATCGCCTTTTCGAGGATCGAGCGAAGCTGCTGGCGCGCGGCCTCGGCCTCGGGGCTGGGCGCCACGGATCCCTTGGCAAGCTGCTCACGATAGGTTTCGAGCACCTGTACGCCCTCCGCTTC
>DASZYL010000007.1:0-11611 GCA_035545385.1 Sphingomicrobium sp.
GCCCCGATCAGTGGCCACGGATCCGGCTCTACGAGATGGTAATCATGGTTCTTCGTCGCGGCCATCTTTCCTAAGCTTTCCCTCTTTGACTTCGTGTGTCGCTCTAGCGGGCGGTTGGAACAGTTTCCACCGGATAAAATGTGTAGCTGAGCGTGATCTCGTGGACGTCTTTCGTGTCCGGGTCCTTCTCGATCGCGGGATCGACGAAGAAGATCACGGGCATGTCGACCTTCTGCCCCGGCTGAAGCGTCTGCTCGGTAAAGCAGAAGCACTGGATCTTCTTGAAATACTTGCCGACCGTGTCGGGCGAGACATTGTAGACCGCCTGGCCGGTGATCGCCCGCGCGCTCAAGTTCTGCGCCTTGTAGAAGATCTTGGTCCGGGCTCCGGGCGCAACCGTCACCGCGAGCTGCTCGGGCTCGAAGCGCCATGGAAGGCCGGGGTGAACGTTGGCGTCGAACTGGACCTTGACCTCGCCCGCGACCGCGCCCGGCGCCTTGTCGGCACGACCCGTCGTGCCGTCGATCCCCGTCGCTTCGCAGAACGCCCGGTAGAGCCTCGGGGTGAAGGCGACGAGGACGATCATCCCGGCGATGATCGAAAGGAGGACGAGGAGCGTCCTCCCGTTCCTGTTACTCGCAACTGCAGTGTTCACCAGTTCATTCCTGTCTTGGCGATGGTGATGAAGAACATGAGGACCACGAACGCCCCGAGAAGGAGCGCGAGGATCCGCGCCCGGTCGCGCTGGCGCCGGAGGCGCTCTTCCTCGAGCCTTTCCTCGATGACGGGGTCATGGCGCGGGCTCATCGAGCGAGCCACGCGTCGGCGACGAGGACCGTGAAGATCGCGAAGAGATAGAAGACCGAATAGGCGAAGAGCTTCTTTTCGGGGCCCATGTCGGCGGGCTCGGTCGACGGGTTGGACAGAACCCGCGCGGCAAGGACGATGAACACCAGGCTGAGGATCGCCGCCGAGCCGCCGTAGACCGGCCCGGACAGCCCGAGCAGCCACGGAGCGAGGGCGGCCGCGGCCATCGGCAGGCTGTAGAAGAAGATCTGCCGCCTCGTCGCCGTCGTGCCGGCGACCACCGGAAGCATCGGGATCCCGGCCGCGGCATAGTCGGACCTCACGAACAGCGACAGCGCCCAGAAATGAGGCGGGGTCCAGAGGAAGATGATCGCAAAGAGGATGAGCGGAAGAGCCGAGACGTGCCCCGTTGCAGCGACCCATCCGATGAGCGGCGGGAAGGCGCCGGCGGCTCCGCCGATCACGATGTTCTGGGCCGTCCTCGGTTTCAGCCACATCGTGTAGATGAAGACGTAGAAGAGGATCGAGGCGGCAAGGAGCATCGCCGCGAGCCAGTTGGTCGCAAGACCCATGAGGATGATCGAGAAGAAGGAGAGGCCGACGCCGAAGTGGAGCGCCGACTGCCTGTCCATTCGCCCGGCTGGGAGCGGCCGCTTCGCGGTTCGCCGCATCTTCGCGTCGAGATCCGCCTCGTACCATTGGTTGAGGGCTCCGCAGGCCCCTGCCCCGAGCGCGATGCAGAGGATCGCGGTGAAGCCGAGCACCGGCGGGATCGTGACCGGGGCGACCAGCAGCCCGCAAAGGCCGGTGAAGACCACGAGGTACATGACGCGCGGCTTCGTGAGCGCGAGGATATCGCGCCAGTCTGCCGGGAGGGCGGCTGGATTCGTCAATTCGATGGCGGGCATGTGCTGGCGCCTATAAGGACTTGGCCCCTAGAGGAAAAGCCCGGCTGGCGATGTTCATCCCGCCTCTGCTAATGGGCCCGCCATGACCATTCGCTTCCTCGCCGCCGCCGCGCTCCTCGCGACCCTCTCGAGCCCGGCACTTGCCCAGGCCGACGCCCCGGCGGCAGCCTCTCAACCCGCCGCCCCGGCCGCAGCGAGGCCCGAGCTGGTGCCGGTTGCGATCGAGACCAGCCTTGGCCGGATCGTCGTCGCGCTCGACAAGACGGACGCGCCGGTCACGACCGCGAATTTCCTTCGCTATGTCGATGCGCACCGCTTCGACGGCGAGGCCTTCTACCGCGCGATGCGGGTCGGAAGCGGCGGCCTCATCCAGGGCGGGATCTCGAGCGATGCGAGAAAGCTCTATCCTCCGATCGCCCATGAGCCGACCACGAAGACCGGCCTCCACGATGTCGCCGGAGCCATCGCCATGGCGAACGCCGGCGCGGGAACGGCCCGCGCCGACTTCTTCATCCTCGCAAGCGACATGCCCTCGCTCGACGCGACCGCCGACCAGCCGGGCTTCGCGGTCTTCGGTCACGTCATCGAGGGAATGGACGTCGTCCAGAAGATCCTCGCCGCGCCCGTCTCCGAGACCAAGGGCGAAGGCGTGATGAAGGGCCAGATGCTCGATCCCACGATCAAGATCGTCAGGATGTCGCGCCTCGCACCGTCAAAGCCATAACTTGAGGCCATGGAGGCGTACGCTCCGGCCGTTCTCGACGACCGGCGCCCCGATCAGCCGTATCCAGCGCTCCTTCGCCCCGCTCGCCGGCCTGATCTTCGTATCGAGGATGAAGCCTTTCGCGTTCGCGATCGACCAGCTGCGCAATTGCTCAAGCGCGGCGCGCGATTCCTCGCAATAGAGGGCGAGGATCTCGGCCCTTCGGACCGCCGCTCCAAGGGGAAGGCCGAAGATCTCATAGACCCCCGTCGTCCAGGTGAGCCTCTCGTCGGCAAGGTCGCATTCCCACCAGCCGGCGTGGCTGTCGCCGAGCGCGTGTCGAACGGCGAAGTCGGCAAGGTCCTGGTCGGGATGATCGAGGATGGCGCCCAGTTCGAAATGGCGCGCGGGCTCGGACAGCGGCCACCCGCGATGAAAAGGACGCGGCTCGATCGGGTTCAAGGTTTCAGTTGCCCCGCGGGAAGCCCAAGCGCCTCCCAACCCGTCCATAACGAACGAGCCGCGGCGTTAGCTCCCGCCGCGGCTCGATAAATCACTCCAACTTTCCCCTTCGAACCTAGTCGATCCTCGGGAGCGTCGAATATTGGTGGAACGGCGGCGGGCTCGAGAGCGTCCATTCGAGCGTCGTCGCGCCCTCGCCCCAGGGATTGGCCGGCGCCTTCTTCCCGGCCGCGAGCGACCAGAAGAGATTGATGAAGAAGATGCCGACGCTGACCGCGGTGATCATGTAGCCGACGGTCGAGATATAGTTCCAGTGGGCGAAGGCCGGGGTGTAATCCGGGATCCGCCGAGGCATTCCGTCGAGACCGAGGAAGTGCATCGGGAAGAAGATCATGTTCACACCGACGAACATGATGAAGAAGTGGAGCTTGCCGAGCGCCTCGTTGTACATGCGCCCGCTCATCTTCGGGAACCAGTAATAGAAGCCCGCGAAGATCGAGAAGATCGCTCCGAGGCTCAGCACGTAGTGGAAGTGAGCCACCACGTAATAGGTGTCCTGCATGTAGGTATCGACACCGCCGTTGGCGAGGACGACGCCGGTCACTCCACCGACCGTGAAGAGGAAGATGAAGCCGATTGCGAACAGCATCGGGGTCTCGAACGTCAGCGACCCGCCCCACATCGTCGCGATCCAGCTGAAGATCTTCACTCCGGTCGGAACCGCGATGATCATCGTTGCCGCCGTGAAGTACATGCGTTCATCGACGCTCATCCCGGTCGTGAACATGTGGTGCGCCCAGACAACGAAGCCGATGACCCCGATCGCGACCATGGCGTAGGCCATCCCGAGATAACCGAACACCGGCTTGCGGCTGAACGTCGCGACGATCTGGCTGACCATTCCGAAGCCCGGAAGGATCATGATGTAGACCTCGGGGTGCCCGAAGAACCAGAAGAGGTGCTGGTAGAGGACGACGTTGCCCCCGCCGCTCGCGTCGAAGAAGGCCGTCCCGAAGTTGCGGTCGGTCAGGAGCATGGTGATCGCCCCGGCAAGGACCGGGAGCGAGAGGAGGAGAAGGAAGGCCGTCACGAGCACCGACCAGACGAACAGCGGCATCTTGTGCAGCGTCATTCCCGGCGCGCGCATGTTGAAGATGGTCGTGATGAAGTTGATCGCGCCGAGGATCGAGCTCGCGCCCGCGAGGTGGAGCGAGAAGATCACCATGTCGACGGCGGGCCCCGCCGAGCCCGAGGTCGAGAGCGGCGCATAGAGGGTCCAGCCGGTCCCGGCGCCGAGCCCGGTCCCGCCCGAGACGAAGGTCGAGCCGAGAAGCAGGAGGAAGGACGGAACGAGCAGCCAGAAGCTGATGTTGTTCATCCTCGGGAAGGCCATGTCGGGAGCGCCGATCATCAGCGGCACGAACCAGTTGCCGAAGCCGCCCATCATCGCCGGCATGACCGTGAAGAAGACCATGATGAGGGCGTGAGCCGTGACGAGCACGTTCCAGTGGTGCGTCCACTCGTCGAAATTGGCGGTCCCGGCGCCGATCGGCCAGGCGTGGTTGAGCACCTGGATGCCGGGCTCCATCAGCTCCCAGCGCATGATTCCCGAGATCGCTCCGCCGATGAGGCCGGCGGTGATCGCGAAGATGAGGTAGAGCGTGCCGATGTCCTTGTGGTTCGTCGACATGAACCAGCGGACGAAGAATCCCGGCTTGTGGTCGGCGTCATGGTGCGCGTCGTGCGCTTCATGAGGCTTGAGGTAGGTGGCGTCGGCAGTGGTGCTCATGTCGGCTCTTTGATCCGTGTGCTTACTGGTTGGCTCGGTTGGCGACGTTCGGGTTTGCGGCGGCAGGGGCCGCCGCATTGGCATCTGCCGTTCCGGCGGCAGCCGGCGCCGGGGTGGTCATTTCTCCCTGGGGAGCGGCGGCGGGAGTAGCAGCCGCGGGAGCGCCGGTGCCTGCCATGTGGCCGCCCTTCGAGGCGACCCACTGGGCGAACTGGGCCGGGGGAACCACCTCGACCGCGATCGGCATGAAGCCGTGGCGGGCGCCGCAAAGCTCGGAGCATTGCCCGAAATAGACGCCAGGACGGTCGACCTTGACCCATGCCTCGTGGAGCTGGCCGGGATTGGCGTCCTGCTTGATCCAGAAGGCCGGCACCGCGAAGCTGTGGATGACATCGTCGGCGGTGACGATGAACTTCACGACCTTGCCCTGCGGGATGACGACGCGCTCGTCGACCGCGAGCAGCGGCGGGCCGTCGGCATCGGTCCGGGCGCGCTGGTCCTTCTGGCGAGTCGGGTCATTGGCTTCCTTCAGCATGTAGCTGTCGAAGGAGACGCCGTTCGCCGGATATTCGTAGCTCCAATACCATTGGTGGCCGGTCACCTTGACGGTGAGGTCGGCGGGCGGCGGCGAATAGGTATGGCGAAGGAGCCGGATCGAGGGGATGGCGATGAGCACGAGGATGAGCACCGGGACCAGAGTCCAGATGACCTCGATCACCGTGTTGTGCGAATTGCGCGAGGGCGTCGGGTTGGCGCCGCGCCGGAACCGGACGATCGCGTAGAGGAGCAGGATGAGGACGATCGCGCTGATGATCGCGCAGAGCGGGAGAAGCCAGTAGTCGTGGAAATGAGCGGCTTCCTCGCCGATCGGAGTCACCTGGTCCTGGAGCATCATCCGGCCGTCGGGCTCGCCGATTCCCGGGGTCGGCGCGACCGTCGGAAGCGCTGCAGCGACCGGCTCCTGGGCCGGCGCCGCGGTCGCTGCGTCAGGCTTCGCCGAGTCCTGGGCCAGGCCCGCCGGCGGAGCGGCGCTGGGCTGGGCGGCGGCAGGAGTGCTCGTGGCAGGCGAACTTGCGGGCGCTTGCGCCGTTGCAGGTGTAAGCCAGGCCGCGGCCAAGGCGATCGCCCATCCAATCCGTTTCATCTGTTCCCCAGAACCATTGTTGGAACCGAAGACGCGAGGACCCGCGCCACCGGAAGTTGGCCGCTCTATAGGCGTGGCTTTCCACTCTCTCAAGCGCCTGTTCCCGAGCTTGCTGTTGAAGGCGCGTGCCCCACGCCCTAAGTGCGGCTCCAGCCATGATGAGCGACGATGAAATCCTCGCCGAGTTCCGGGCCGCCGACGCGCTCCTCGAGGGGCATTTCATCCTCTCATCGGGCCTGAGGAGCCCAAAATACCTCCAGTGCGCGAGAGTCCTGATGGACGGGGCGCGCGCCGAGCGGCTCGCGCGCGAGCTTGCCTCGCGCATTCCTCCAGCGGTGCGTGAGCGGATCGAGGCGGTCGTCTCGCCGGCGATGGGCGGGGTGATCATCGGCCACGAAATGGGCCGCGCGCTTTCGAAGCCCGCGATGTTCCTCGAGCGGCCCCAGGGCGAGTTCGAGCTCCGCCGCGGTTTCAGAATCGATCCCGGCGCCAGGGTTCTGATGGTCGAGGACGTCGTCACCACCGGTCTCTCCTCGAGGGAAGCGATCGAGGCCGTCCGCAAGTCGGGCGGCGAGGTCGTCGCCGAGGCCTCGCTCGTCGACCGCTCGGGCGGCTCGGCCGATCTTGGAGTTCCTTTCTATCCCCTGGTCCGGATCGACGTTCCGACCTACGAAGCCGACGCCGTCCCGCCCGAGCTCGCGGTGATTCCGGCGGTCAAGCCGGGGAGCCGCGCCGCCGCTTGAGCGATCGACGCCCACCTTCGAAGCTGCGCCTCGGCGTCAATATCGACCATGTCGCGACGATCAGGAACGCGCGCGGCGGCGCCGATCCCGATCCCGTCCGGGCGGCGATCATCGCCGCCGAGGCCGGCGCCGACGGGATTACCGCCCACCTTCGCGAGGACCGGCGCCACATCACCGACGAGGACATCGACCGGCTGATGGAACGGATCGAGCTTCCGCTGAACCTCGAGATGGCGGCAACCGGGGAGATGCTCGCGATCGCCCTGCGCCACCGGCCGCACGCGGCCTGCATCGTTCCCGAGCGGCGCGAGGAGCGAACGACCGAAGGCGGCCTCGACGCCGCGGGCCAGCTCGACCATCTTGCCCCTTATGTCGGGAAGCTCGGCTCAGCCGGCATCCGGGTCAGCCTCTTCATCGAGCCCAGCGAAGAGCAGGTCGCGGCGGCAGTGAGGCTCGGTGCGCCCGTCGTCGAGTTCCATACCGGCCGCTACGCCCACGTGACGGGCGAGGAGCGCGCGCTCGAGCTCAGGCGAATCGCCGATTGCGCGGCGCTTGCGGTGAAGAACGGGATCGAGCCCCACGCCGGGCACGGATTGACGTTCGACAATGTTGTGCCGGTTGCCGCCATCCCCCAGCTTGCCGAGCTCAACATCGGCCACTTCCTCATCGGCGAGGCGATCTTCACTGGGCTGAAGGCCAGCGTCGCGCACATGCGGGAGCTGATGGAGAGCGCGAGGTGAAGGCGATGAAGCGTCGGGGAAACCGCTACCTCGCGGGGCTCGTCATCCTCTTTTCCATTCTCTTCCTCGTCGTCGGGACGCTCGGGCCGGCGCACCGTTCGCCTTATTATTATGCGATCGTCCCGCTGCCGGGAGCCATCGCCCTGTTCCTCGGCTGGAGCGCCTGGAAGTCGCGAGACGAGCGCTCGACGGCGCTTTCCGCCTCGGCGCTCGTGCTCCTCCTTCTCGTGCTCCTCTTCTCGCACCTCCTTCCAAGGTCGCACCCGTGATCGTCGGAATTGGCTCGGACCTCTGCAACATCGAGCGGATCGAACAGTCGCTTTCGCGCTGGGGCGAGAAGTTCCTCACGAGGGTCTTTACCGACGTCGAGCAGGCAAAGGCCGCATCGAGGCCCCAGACGAGCGCGGGGACGCTCGCCAAGAGGTTCGCTGCGAAAGAGGCATTCTCCAAGGCGGTCGGCACCGGCTTCAGGCGCGGCGTCTACATGAAGGACATCGGCGTCGTTAATCTGCCGTCAGGAGCGCCTACGCTACGGCTGACCGGCGGGGCCAAGGCGCGGCTTGACGCGCTTGCGCCGGAAGGCCACGCCATCGACATTCATTTGACGATGACCGACGATCATCCATGGGCGCAGGCCTTCGTCATCCTGACCGCCCGCAAGCTGGAGCCCTGAGTGTTGAGCGAATCCGTCCCCGAGGCGACCACGAGCGAAAGCCAGGCGGCGCCGCCGGGTGAAAAGAAGGAAGAGAAAGGCTCCGCCCTGTGGCGCGAGATCAAGGGCCTCCTGTGGGTGCTGCTCGCAGTGCTCGCATTCCACAGCCTCGTCGCCAAGCCCTTCTACATCCCGTCCGAATCGATGATGCCGGGCCTCCTCACGGGCGACCGGCTGGTCGTCACCAAATATCCCTACGGATGGTCGTGGGTGTCGCCGAGCTTCCATGTCATCGGCCCGGTGAAGGGGCGGCTGTTCGGTCGAATGCCAGAGCGCGGCGACATCGTGATCGTCACTCCTCCGGGAACCCGGACCGACTATATCAAGCGCGTCATCGGCCTTCCCGGGGACACGCTCCGAATGGTCGACGGCCGGCTGATCATCAACGGGGTCCCGGTGAAGCGCGAGACGCTTGCGCCCGACATGATCCCGATCGATGCCAATTCGCCGTGTGGATCCGACCATGACCCCGCACTTTACGATTTCCGGGTCGCGGGTCCCGGCGGGAAGATGTTCTGCAGGGTCCCGGTCGTGAAGGAGACGCTTCCCAACGGCCGCTCCTACGAGACGGTCGAGCTCGGCCGCTCGAGCGAAGACAATTTCGGGCCGGTGACCGTCCCTCCCGGCCATGTCTGGCTGATGGGCGACAACCGCGATGATTCGGCCGACAGCCGGGTCCCCGAATGGCAGGGCGGCCTCGGCGGCCCGGTCCCCTGGGAGAATATCGGGGGCCGCGCCGAGTTCATCACCTTCTCGCTCGACGGAACGTCCAAGTGGTGGAACCCGATCAGCTGGATCGAGGCGCTCCGCTCGGGCCGCGCCGGAAGGTCGCTAAGGCACGGCTGATGGCCGAGCGACCGCCGACCACCGAGCCTCACCTGGAGCGGCCCGGTCCGGCGGAGTTTCGCGATCCGCTCCTTCGCCGCGAGATGCAGAAGGCGGCGGTGTGGTTCGGGATGGGCCTTGCCATCGTCGGCATCGTCACGCTCAGCCAGCCGCTGCTCCTCATCGTCGGCGGGGCGATCTTCGCCGTGTTCCTCGACGGCGGAGTGAGGTTCCTCGGCCGCTACCTCCCGATCCCGCGCGGGTGGCGGCTCCTTCTTGTCCTTATCCTCGGCTTCGGCTTCCTCGGCTGGGTCCTGTGGTTCGCGGGAACGACGATCGCCGCGCAGTTCGAGGCGCTTCGAGACGTCGTCACCGCCCAGTTCGATCGGCTGATGGGCTTTGCTTCCTCGCTCGGGCTGGTCGTCGGAAAGCCCGCCGACTGGCGTTCGCAGCTCCTCGGCGGGATCGGCCATCTCACCAGCGCGGTCGGAAGCGTGGTCGGCGGAGTGGCGAGCGTCATCGCCATGATCGTCATCGGCATCTTCCTCGCCTCGGAGCCAAGGCTCTACGACCGAGGCATCGCCTGGATGCTCCCGCTGCGGCACCGCTCGAGCTTCTACCGGATCGCCGAGCATGTCGGCTTCACGCTCCGGCGGCTGCTGTTCGGGCGACTCATCGCCATGGTCTTCGAGGGCGTCTTCACCTGGTTCATGCTGATGGTCGCGGGAGTCCCAATGGCGGGGCTCCTGGGGCTCGTGACCGGAGTCCTCGCCTTCATTCCCAACATCGGTGCGATCACCTCGGGCATCCTGATGATCGCCGTCGGGTTCAGCGCGAGCTACGGCCAGGGCATCTGGTGCATCATCGTCTATTTCCTGGTGCACAATATCGACGCCTATGTCGTCGTGCCGTTCGTCGCCCGGCGGACGGTCGATCTCGCTCCGGCAGTGCTGCTCGCGATGCAGCTCTTGATGGCGGCCCTGTTCGGGATCCTCGGAGTCCTCTTCGCGGACCCGATTCTTGCAACCCTGAAGGTGGTGCTGGTCGACCTCAGCCGGCGCCAGGCTCGAAAGGAAGAGGAAGGACCCGAGCTCGTCGCCGACGGCTGAGGTGCCGCCGACGGGTTACTGCTGGGGAGGCCCGCCCTGCTGCATCAGCGCCGCGTTGGGAACGACCTTCACGATCTTGATGTCGAAGTCGAGGTTGGCGTTCGGCGGGATTGGACCGCCAGCCGGCGGGTTCGACCCATAGGCGAGCCTCGAGGGAATCCGGATCTTGTATTGCCCGCCCTCCTGCATCTTGGTCAGGGCCTGGGCAAAACCTGGAATGACGCTGTTGGCGAGAAGGGGCACGGGACCCTTTCCGGCGCTCGAATCGAAGACCTTCCCGTTCTCGAGGCGCCCTTCATACTCGATGAGGACTCCGTCCTCGGGCTGGATCTTCGGCCCCGCGCCGGGCTTGATCGTCTCGACCTGGACCGTCCGCTGACGGACCGAGTGCGCTCCTAGCCAGGCCAGCCCGATCCCTGCGGCAATGACCAGGATGAAGCCGATCCACAGCGATACGGCCCTCCCTCTGCGGTCGGGGCGATGGGCGGCTTCGGCTACGGACACGAGGGTTCTGGTTTGAAAAAGGGCTTAGCGCGAGCTCTCGCGCTCGGCGCGCTTGCGCTCGAGCTTGCGGGCGCGGCGGATCGCGGCGGCGCGCTCGCGGGCGCGCTTTTCCGACGGCTTCTCATAGTGGCGGCGCAGCTTCATCTCGCGGTAGACGCCCTCGCGCTGCAGCTTTTTCTTCAGCGCGCGCAGCGCCTGTTCGACATTATTGTCGCGAACGATGATCTGCATAAAAGTCCCGTCAACTCCTCAAGTCTTTAAAAATCGGGGCCCTGGACCCGTCACCGAGCGACGGAAAAACAGGTGTCCGTCCCATCGGCAATAGAATAGCGGCCTCCAGAGGCAAGTCCTCGGCGGCGCCGCGCCCCTTAGCAGGGCTCAGACGGGCGTTCAACCCGTCGCAAGGACGTGGGGCGAGGGAGAGCCGCGCCGGCAATGCCCGTCACCTCCGGGTTTCATGCCCAAACGCGCCAATTGCTGTTCATATCGCGCCAAGCTATTGAAATACCTCGCTATTTCACCATATCTAGGAGCGCGGCGGGAGATGGCGGCAAGAGGCCTCCGGCCCCCCGCGCAGAATATTGAGATACCGGCGTCCCGGAGCGACCGGGAATCGCCAGGTCGAAGAGCCACTCATTTTCACGAACAGGGTGGGCGGTGCGACGAACCGTTGGGTTCCGACGGTGGAACGGGAAACCTGAACTCATGGGTTATCGGCCATTAACCCATTGAATGATAGAGGAATGGCCCTGAGAGCGGAGGGATTGAATGTCTGTGAACCGGAGGGAAATGTTGCGCCTTGCTGCCGCTGGCGGCGCTGGCCTCATCCTCTCTTCAGCCGCGACCTCGCAGGTCGTACCGGGCCTCGTTGTTCCCAGTTCGGCGGGCACGGGCGCTGCTGGTCCTGCGCCGGCGCCGCTGGTTCCTGCGCAGCCCATCGCTACCCCTTCGGCACCGGCCGGGATCGACCCACAGCTCTTCGCAAAGGCGAAGGCCGCGATGGCAACCCACCGAGTCTGGCCCAATGACGCCATCGGGATCGTCGATTTCTCGAAACCGTCGAGCGAACCACGCTTCCATATCGTCGACCTTGCGAGCGGAAGCGTCGACAGCCACCTCGTCGCCCACGGCCGCGGGTCGGACCCCAGCCACTCGGGCTTCCTCG
>DASZYL010000008.1:0-22488 GCA_035545385.1 Sphingomicrobium sp.
GACCATACCGACGGGTTTTTCGTCGCGCGCATCCGCCGTCCGTGCTAGGCGGAAGCGTCGAGAAGTGGAGAAATTGATGCAGTCTTTTCCTCGTCTTGTGCTCGCCGGGTTCGCCGTGATTGCTCTTGGCGCGCCCGCTGCAGGACAGCGTTCCGACGACCAGATCCAGCCCAAGTCGATCGAGCTGATGCACCAGGGACAGTCCCTGCTGGCCGCCGGGAAGCTCGAGGAGGCGGAAAATGCGCTCGAGACCGCTCTCGCGGTCGATCCGCGCAATCGCTGGGCCTATGTCGATCTCGCCCGTGTCGCCGAGAAGCAGCGCCTCTTCGGAAAGGCGATCAGGATGACGAGCAAGGCGCTCCTGATCGAACCCAACGATCCTGACGCGATCGCGGTCCAGGGCGAAGCGATGGTCGAAATGGGAGCCACCGCAAGAGCCCAGGAAAATCTCCACAAGCTCCAGACGATTTGCGGCGCCAAGGCCTGTCCGCAGGTGGCGCAGCTTTCCGCGGCAATCACCCGTGGACCCACCGTTGCCGCCGCCAAGGCGCCCGAGAGCCCCAAGTCGAACTAACTGAGCGCCCGCGCCAGTTTCACCCATTCGTCCACGCTCAACGTCTCGGCTCGCCGCTGGCTGTCGATCGAGAGCGCCTCGGCCGCCTCGAGAGCACCCCTGAAGCCCTTGAGGCTTGAACGGAGCATCTTCCGGCGCTGACCGAACGCCGCCTCGGTGAGGCGCTCCATCACGCCTGGGCTGACGCCCCCGGGCTCGCTCGACGGGGTGATGTGAACGACCGCGGAGGTGACCTTCGGTGGCGGAACGAAGGCGGAGCGATTGACCGTCATCGCGATGCGCGGGTTCGAACGCCACTGGGCTGCGACCGACAAGCGCCCGTAAGCATCGCTCCCGGGAGCAGCGACGATCCGCTCGGCCACTTCCTTCTGGAACATGAGGGTGAGCGAGCGCCACCAGGGGGGCCAGTCGCCAGAAAGCCACCTCAAGAGGAGGGCCGTTCCGACATTGTAGGGAAGATTGGCAACGACATGAGCTCCGTCGCCGACGATGTCCTTCTCGTCCACCTTGAGCGCGTCCTGCTCGAGGATTTGGAGCCGGTCGCCGAATTCGGCTCGAAGCTCATCGAGCGCCGGAACGCAGCGACGGTCGCGTTCGACCGCGGTCACGATCGCGCCGGCGTCGAGGAGCGCCCGGGTGAGCCCGCCAGGACCAGGACCGACCTCGTAGACGCGCTGGCCTGCAAGGTCTCCAGGGATGCTCGCAATCCGGGCGAGAAGCTGCCGGTCGAGGATGAAATTCTGGCCGAGTGCCTTGTTCGCACTGAGGCCATGCCGGGCAATGACCTCGCGCAGAGGCTCCACTTGCGCGGTCAAACCGCCTCGGAGCGGAACGCGGCGCTCTGCGCAGCGAGCCGGATCGCCGCTCCCATTGGACGCGGGTCCGCCCGGTCCTGGCCGGCGATATCGAAGGCGGTGCCATGGTCGGGAGCGGTTCGGACGATTGGCAGCCCGAGAGTGACGTTGACCGCGTCCTCGAAGTGGAGGGCCTTGATCGGGATGAGCGCCTGGTCATGGTACATGCACAGCGCCGCGTCGTATTTCGCTCGGGCAGCCGGATGGAACATCGTGTCGGCGGGGTGGGGGCCGCTGACCCGCCATCCTTCGGCCGCGAGCGCCGCGATCGCGGGCTCGATGATCTCGATCTCCTCGGTGCCGAGCTGTCCGCCCTCGCCGGCATGGGGATTGAGTGCCGAGATCGCGAGACGCGGCTCCGGGATCCCGAAATTCCTCTGCAAGCCGCGAAGCGCTGCCCGGCCCCTCGATTCGATGAGCGCGCTGGTGAGGCGCCGAGGCACTTGCGAGAAGGGGAGGTGCGTCGTCACCGGCACCGTCCGAAGCGTCGGCCCGGCAAGCATCATCACGACATTCGCAGCAGCGACACCGCAACGCTCGGCGACGAACTCGGTCTGGCCGGGGTGCTGGAACCCGATCGAATAGAGCTGCTCCTTCGCGACCGGGCCGGTAACGACCGCTGCCGCCGACCCCGACCGGGCAAGTCCGACGGCAATCTCGAGCGAATCAAGTGAGCAATGCGCACCAGCGACGCTCGGGTGGCCAGGCGTATCGGGGTGGGCGGCATTGAGCTGGATGAGGGGAAGCCCGACGTCGAAGGCCGAATCCGCCTGGCGCGGATCGTCGATGACCTCGATCGGGCCATCCCAAACGGCCGCGATCGAGCGGGGGTCGCCGATGGCGACGAAAGGCGCCAGCTGGAACTCGTCACGCGAGTCCCAGCATTTCGCGATGACTTCCGGACCGATACCCGCCGGATCTCCGAGGGAAACCGCGAGCGGGCGGGGCGGCTCTGCCGACATGGAAGCTGCCCTTATCGGAAATGATCGATCAGCGGAATTCGATCACCGCGTCGCGGCGAAGGTCCGCAAGATAACGCCTGGAACGCGAGTTCACCCGCTCTTCGTTCAGCTGGCTGTAGACGTCGTCGTAAGTCGGGGCCGAGGGATCGACCTCGTCGCGACCGCACATCACGAGCACGCGCACGCCCTCGTCGAGCGAACCGAACGGCTGGGTCGCCTGGCCGACCTGCATCGGAAGCATCATCTGCTGAAGGGTGGCGGGAAGGTCGCGCAGCTTGATCTGGTCGCTCTGGACGACTTCGCCATGGAAGTCGGCAGCGATCTTCTCCGCGCCCCCGCAGCCCCCGATATTCTTGGTCGCATCGGCAAAGCGGGCGACGACCGGCTCCGCCTGCTGGCGCGTCGTTCCCTTGGGGAAGGTGATCGAGACCTGCTTCAGGCTGAGAATGGCATCGCGAGGGTCAGGAGTGAGGATCTTGCGCGTGTCCTGGACGGCGATGATCGAAACCCCGCCCTGGACCGGGATGGGGTTGCTGATCGTGCCCGGGCCCATCGTTCGCAGCGCAGCAGCAAGCGGTCCAGGGAGCTGCTCGGGTCGAACCCAGCCGAGATCGCCTCCGACCGCTGCAGTCGAGGCCTCGGAATATTGCCGCGCGTAGCCCGCGAACGAGGCTCCGTTCTTCAGCTGCTCGAGGATCTTGCTCGCATTCTCCATCGCCTGCGGCTGGGTATAGGGCGTCGCCGAGAGGAAGATCTCGCCGACCCGATATTCCTCGGTGCCCTTGGCTGCGTTCATTCGGTCGAGCACGGCTTTCACTTCGTCGTCGCCGACGCTCACACCGCTTTCGATCTTGGCTTGCTGGAGCCGGCGCCAGGCGATCTCGCCCTCGATCTGGCGACGAAGCGAGGAGATCGATGATCCGTGAGTCTCGAGATAGGCGGCAAGCTGTTCCGGAGTCTGCTTGGAATCCGCAGCGACGCGCTGGACCGTCCTGTCGATATCCGACTTCTTGATCTCGATCTTCGCCGTCTTTGCGGCCTGGATTTCGAGGGTCTCGTCGATGAGGTTGCGAAGGACCTGCTGGCGCAGCGCATCGACCTGGTCGGCAGGGATGGGCTGTCCATTGGCGATCGAGAGGAAGGAAAGGCGCTGGTCGACGTCGGTCTGGGTGATCACGTCGCCGTTGACGATCGCGGTCGCCTTGACCACCGACGGCATGGTCGTTCCGAAGAGCTGCGGATTTTCCGGAAGGTGGAGCGACTGGGTGCTGTTGATCGGCTGCGCCGCCGGCTGGTCCGACTGCTGCGCCACGGCGCCGGTCGCCAGTCCCATCAGCACTGCCGCGCCGGCCCACAGGGCGCGCGTGGAATTCGGTCGGAAAGCTCGTGCCACGATTTTCAAAATTCCCTTGATTTGCAGCCTGCTGCTGGTGGTTGCCCATTTATCCAGGGCCGCTGAACGCAGCCTTAGCGGCCAATCCCTTTCAATGCCAAGTGAATGCCGAATGTATTTCCGGCCCGGAAGGTGCCGACCCGTTCATAATCGCGCTTCCACGTGAGTCCAATCTGGAGGCAATCGTCCTCGTACTGGATGCCGAGCCGGTCGCGCACCGGCTCCCACCCGTCGGCGACCGACAGCGGGTCTTCGGTCTGGTCGGTGAGGTCGATCACTGCTGCTCCGAATATCGACCAGTAGCGCGCGAAGAGGATCCTTCCCGCGACCCGGAGTTCCTCGACGTCGCGAAGATCCTCGATCGTCGCGTCGATGTCGCGGTTGAGCTTGAGATAGCCGATCTGGGCATAGGTCTGCGTCGTCCCGATCGTGAGGTCGATCTCGTTCCTTCGGACCGCGAAATTGTCCTTGTCGATCCGGAAGCGATGGGTGAGGTCGAGGAGCCGCCCGTAGCGGATGTTGGTACGCCCGACGATATCGGACCAGCGGTCGGTGAGCCCCGTCCCCTGAGGGAAGATGCCGGGCCGGTCGACGAGCCGGTAGCTCTGCCCGATCGTGCTCTCGATCGAAAGGTTCGGCCGATCGAGAGTCCAGTCCATTCCGTAAGTGATCCGAGACGCGTCTTCCCACCGGTCGTAGCCGGGGAAGCGGTTGAGAGCGAAGAGGTTGCTGTCCTCAAGGTCGATCGAGCGCGCATCCTCGTTCGGGATGTCGATATTGGGCGTCGGCGGTGTCAGCACGAGCTGGACCCTTGGAGTGAGCCTCTGGATGCCGCCGAAAAGGGGGCCGATGAACGGCCATTTGAGGTCGGCTGCGAGTGCACCGATGGCGCGCGTGTGCCACCCGTCCGTGCCGCTGTAGATCGGGACGGTGGTGCTCCCCGCATCGTCGGTATGATAGACGTCGCCGCGACCGTAGGCGGTGAGCGTGAGTTCCTGGCCCCAGGGGGTCAGCCTTCTCAGATTCCATTCGGCGCTTGCGAAGGCGCGCTGCGTATCCTGCCCGTCGATCCTTATGATCGAGAGGCTGTTCGCCTCGAGCTCGAGCGTTCCCCCGACCAGCCCTTCCTTGCGGAACCTCGCGTCGATCGCGGGCAAGGCGATCGGGATCTGCTTCTGCTTGTCTTCGGCCCGAAGACCCTCGAACGCCCAGCCGGCAATGGTGACGTAGGAATCGGTGCTGATCCGCTCGACGTTGATGACGTTTCGAAGGCGATCGTCATTGGTGATGTCGTAGCGCCGGGTGACCGTCTTGTCGGTCGCGGCTCGAAGCGACGTCGTGATGCTCCAATAGGGATCGAGCTGCGCCTTTCCATTCGCCTCGAAATAGCCGCGGAAGCCTTTCTTGGTCGACGTCACGTCGGGATCGACGCTTTCGATCGTTCCATAGGTGAGGAAGCCCCCGACCTGGAACGCCCCCCAGCGGTCGAGCTGGCGGTACTTCGCCTCGATCGCTGGAAGGACGCCGGTGTAGACGTGCGGGGTGAGGGTAAGATCGCGATTGCTTCCCATCTGCCAGTGGTAGGCCTCGGCGATTTCGAAGCCCTTCTTGCTCGAAATGCTGAAATCGGGCGCGAGCCAGCCGCTGCTGCCCTCTTTCCCGCGCGAGATGTTGAAGATGGGAAGAAGCGGGATCGTCACTCCGAAAATCTGCAGGTGGCCAGCGACGAAGCGCGTTCGCCCCGTTGACGGGTTGTCGATCACCCTCGCGGCGGTGATCGCCCAGCTCGGTCGCTTGGGGCAGCCCGTCGAGGTCGTGACCGGGCACGGCGAATAGATTGCGTTTTCGAGCGTGGTCACGCCGTTCGACCGGGTCCCGCGGGTGGCGGCGACCCTCGCTCCATTTTCAAGAACGATGAGGAGGTTGCTGACCGTCCCGTCACGAAGCGTATCGGTGAGCTGGACGGTATCGCCGATCAGCTTGTCGCCCTGGGGCGTGAGGAGAACCACGTTGCCCTCGGCGTAGACCTGGCCGGTCTTTCGCTCCCAGGTCACCTTGTCGGCGGCGAGATAATTGCCATCCCGGTTCATCCGGACTTCGCCGCTCGCGGTGAGGGTGTCCGCGTTGTCGTCGTAGGTGACCTGGTCGGCGCTGAACTCGACGACCTCGTCTTCACTCGTCGCGGCGGTCGTGATCGCGGCCGGCTGCGCCTCGGCCCACGCAGGAGCGGGGACCGCCATCAGCATCGGCAAAGCTGACCACCAGACAAATCTCGCCGCCAACGCTGTCCCAACTCGAAAGAATGCTGCCTTGGCGAGCGCCTATCGCACCTCGCGTGCAGGACGACAATCGGCCAGAGCAACGATCGGCGCTCCTTTGCCAAGGTTCGACTTGCATCCTAAAGGCAGCGCAAACGTTCGCCTTTGAGGGATAATCACCAAGATGAAGATCAGCTTCGCCGACAGCCGGCCCTCGGGAGATTACGCTCTGGTTCTGCCGGTCGCCGGCAAGGACCGTTCGTCGCTCAATTCCCTTGGAGCCTCGCAGCAGACGGTGAGCGCGGCCCTCGATCGCCAGCGCTTCGAGGGCGATGCCTCGAGCGTTTCCGAGCAGTTCGTCGATGACAATGGCACCCTTCGCAGGCTCCTCCTGGTCGGTGTCGGATCCGGGTCCAACGGAGGCGATGCGGCGGAGAAGCTCGGCGGGACTGCGACCGCGAGGCTTCTCGCGTCGGGCGAGAAAAAGGCGGTCATCGATATCAGCTCACTTGGCTATGACGCGGATTCCTCCGCCCGGATCGCGCTTGCCGCGGCGCTTCGTTCATGGCGGCACGATCGCTATCGAACGAAGCTCAAGGACAACCAGAAGCCGACGCTCGACGAGATCGTCATCATTGGCGCCGCCAAGGGTTCGGACGAGCGGTACAGGTCACGCTGGGCTTCAGTGGTCGAAGGCGTGGGCCTCACCCGCGAGCTCGTTACCGAGCCCGCCAACATCATCTATCCGGAAAGCTTCGTCGAGCGCGTCCGGGAATCGCTCGAGGGTTCGGGCGTGGAGATCGAGGTCCTTGGCCCGGCGGAAATGGAAAAGCTCGGCATGGGCGCGCTTCTTGGAGTGGCCCAGGGGTCCGCTCGGGAAGGGCGCCTGCTCGTTCTCAAGTGGAACGGCGCGGGGCCCAATGGTCCTCCGACGGCCTTCGTCGGCAAGGGCGTGACCTTCGATACTGGCGGGATCTCGATCAAGCCGGCCGCGGGCATGGAAGCGATGAAGTGGGACATGGGCGGCGCCGGCGCGGTTGCAGGAGCGTTGAAGACGCTGGCGCTGCGCAAGGCCAGGGCCAACATCGTCGGCATCTGCGGGCTTGTCGAGAACATGCCCGGGGGCAAGGCCCAGCGGCCGGGCGACGTCGTCACGACAATGTCGGGCCAGACCGTCGAAGTGATCAACACCGATGCCGAGGGGCGGCTCGTCCTTGCCGATGCGGTCACCTATGTGCAGCGAAACTACAAGCCCTCGACGATCATCGATCTCGCGACTCTGACCGGGGCGATCCTGGTCAGCCTTGGTCACGAATGGGCCGGCCTGTTCTCGAACAATGACGAGCTTTCGGCCGAGCTCCTGAAGGCCGCCGGCGAATCGGGTGACAAGCTCTGGCGAATGCCGCTTGCGGAGCCCTTCGACAGGCTCATCGATTCGCCGATCGCCGACATGAAGAATGTCGGCCCGCGCGAAGGCGGATCGATCACCGCCGCACAGTTCATCCAGCGCTTCATCGAAAATGGAGTGAGGTGGGCCCATGTCGACATGGCCGGCAAGGCCTGGTCCGACAAGCCGAGCTCGACCTACGAGAAGGGTGCGACGGGCTTTGGAGTTCGACTCCTCGACCAATATGTCGCGGACGTTCTCGAAGCCTGAGAGCGAGCGACGGCCGTGCAGGTCGATTTCTATCAGCTCGCAGGGACTCCGCCCGAGCAGGTGATCGCCAGCATCGCCGAGAAGGTTCTCTCGAGCGACGGGCGGCTCCTCGTGATCGCCGAGGACAGCGGCTTTCTCGTACGCCTCGACCGGATGCTGTGGGACCAGGGCCCGACGAGCTTCCTTCCGCACGGTCTTGCGGGCGGCGCCGACGACGCTCGCCAGCCCGTCCTCCTTTCCTCGACCGCCGATGCGCCCAACCGCGCCCGCAACATGCTGATCGCCGACGGGATCTGGCGCGATTCGGCGCTCTCCTACGAGAGGGCATTCTTCCTCTTCGACGGGGCAAGCGTCGAGGACGCGCGCCTCGCCTGGAAGCTGCTCGCCGGGAGGGAAGGGGTCGAGCGCCGCTACTGGGCCCGTGAAGCGGGAAAGTGGGTGAAGAAGGCGTGAGGCTTGCCGCAGCGCCGGTCCGCCGCTAGGCGGCCGACCATTCCAACCAAGCCAATTACAGGAGACCGCCCGGTCATGGCCGTGACGCGCACCTTTTCGATCATCAAGCCCGACGCCACCCGCCGGAACCTCACCGGCGCGATCACCAAGATGCTCGAGGACGCGGGCCTTCGAGTCGTCGCCTCCAAGCGCATCCGGATGACCCGCGAGCAGGCCGAGGGCTTTTACGCCGTTCACAAGGAACGGCCCTTCTTCAACGACCTTTGTGCCTTCATGACGTCAGGCCCGGTCGTGGTCCAGGTGCTGGAAGGCGAGAATGCCGTGAAGCTCAATCGCGAGGTCATGGGCGCGACCAACCCTGCCGATGCGGCCGAGAACACGATCCGCAAGACCTATGCGGAATCGATCGAGGCCAATTCGGTGCACGGCTCGGACAGCGACGAGAACGCGAAGATCGAGATCGACTTCTTCTTCAAGCCCGACGAAATCGTCGGCTAGTTCCTCAAAGCACCGGGCTCATCGTCGCGAGCAGGTTCTGCCACAGCCTCCGGCCGACTCCGAAGGCTGCGACCTGCTCGGCGGTCACTCGATCCGAATCCGCCAGATATTGGGCTTGCCGATCGCGCACCGCGAGGGCGAACGCGCGGTCGGCAAAGAGGATATTGTTCTCGAAGTTGAGCTCGAAGCTCCGGCGGTCGAGATTGGCGCTTCCGATGAGGCCGACCGCGCGGTCAGCGACCATCGTCTTGGCGTGAAGCAGCCCGTTTCGATATTCGTAGAGCTCGATTCCCGCCTTGAGCAGGTCCTCGTAATAGCTCTTGCAGGTCGCAGCGACGACCCGGCTGTCGCATCGCTTCGGAACGGCCATGATCGTCTTCACGCCCCGCCTCGCAGCCGAGGTCAGCGCGAAAAGCAGTTGTTCGTCGGGCACGAAATAGGGCGTTGTGACGACCAGCTCGCTACGCGCGGAGTGAATGAGTTCTGAAAAACATGCGGGCATCGCATCGAAGCTCGAGGTGGGGCCCGTTCCAATCACTTGCGCGATGACCTGGCCGCTGGTCGCCGGAGGTGCGAGCGGGGCTGTGAGGAGAGAGCTGATGTCCTCGCCCCCTTCGGCGATCCAGTCCGAGACGAAGAGGAACTGGCAATGCTGGGCCGCGGGGCCCTCCCAGCGCGTCATGATGTCGACCCAGGGCGCATAGCGCGGCTTGATCCTGAATTCCGGGTCGGCGATGTTCTGGCTTCCGCACCAGGCGATCGAATTGTCGATCACGACGAGCTTTCGGTGGTTGCGAAGGTCGACGCGTCCTCGGATGAGGGTCCAGAGGGGATTTCCGACGGGAAGGGCGACCCGGGCGTGACAGCCCCGGTCGCGAAGATCCGCCCAATGGGACGACCGGATCAGCCGGTGCGAACCCAAGGCATCGGCGAGGAGCCGGACGTCGACTCCGCGTTCCGCTGCCCTGATGCAGGCATCCTTCACCTTCAGGCCGTTGTGGTCGGCGAGCCAGATGTAGGTGCAGATGTGGACGTGGCGCTTCGACGCATCGATATCCGCCACCATCTCGTCGATCGCGACATTGCTGTCGGCGGCGATCCGGGCGCTGTTTCCCGAAGTCGGATCGAGGCAGTTGACGCTCCGGGCAAGTTCGAAGGGGGCGTCGTGCGCGCTCGCCTCGACGATTTCGAGGCAAGAGCCATCGCCCTCCGGGCGAGGCAAGCCTGAATCGATTTCCCTGCCTCGCGATCGGCGACTTCCGCTGATCCGGGTTTCGCCGAGCATCAGATAGGCGATCATTCCAAGAAGGGGCACGGCGATGAGGACGATGATCCACGCAAGCCTCGATGCAGGCTCGCGGTGCGGCCGGGTAAGCACCCGGAAGAGGAAGCCAGCCTCGGCCAGGACCAGCAGGTATTCGGCCCAGGACGAGAGCTCTATCGACAAGTTCAGCCTCGGCTCAGGCTCACGAGGTGAAGCGAACGCCCTCCAAACAGTCCGCCGCCCTTCCACATGTAGCGCAGCGAATACGTCCCGCTCGAGCGGCGATCCTTGCCCATCTCGACATAATGGGCGTCGATTCGGGCCTTGACCGACAAGCTCTTGTCCTTGGGCTCCTTGTCGCGGCCGACGAGCGCCCGTTCGACATCGCTCGCTTCGAGCTCGCCATCGCTCCCGACCTGGATCGGCGCCGCGCCCGCGATCGTCACGGTCAGCGATTGAAGGGCATGTGTTGGTTCGACCGGAGTGATCTCGAGCCGGCTGCCATCGTCTTCCCGCCTTGCTCGAAGGGTCAGCGGAACCGCCTGGCGCTGCTCGACGACCCTAGTCGGCCCGTCCTCCTTGTCGGCGTCCTTCCAGCTCACCCAGACGCCAAGAGCCGATACGGCAAGCGCCGCAAGGGCGATGAGCTCGCCAAGGTTGATCCAGCGGCGGCGGCGCTGCGATTCGGTCTCACTCATCGACCGCCAGCCTCGAGCAAGCGGCGCGGCGCCGCAAGCTCCCAGCTTGCAGCGACACGGTCGGCGACCAGGTCCCAGTCGGTATCCGCTCCGGCAAGATTGATCGAGATCCAGCTCGGGAGATAGGCGGGCTTCGAATAGGTCTCAGGCGCCGCCTCGAGGAGCATCGCCTGCTCGTCGATGCTGCTGATCCTCACGCACACGACGATCTTTCCATCGCCATGGTGATTGTTTCGGAATTGCGCGAACTGCTTGCCGGCGACGAAGAAGGTCGGCTGTCCGTGCGACAGCCGCTCCTCCGTCTCCGGAAGTTCGAGAGCAGCCTCCCGGATCTTGGCCAGTGGGTCGATCATCTCATCACGAACTCGTTGAGGACCATGGGATATAGCCGATGCTCGGCGGCGAGCACGCGCTGTTCGAGCGTCTCGGGCGTATCGCCAGCCTCGATCGGCACCTCGGCCTGCCCGAGCACCTGCCCAGCGTCCAGTTCCTCGGTGACGATGTGGACCGAGCAGCCGCCGACCCGGTCACCCGCCTCGATGGCCCGGGCGTGGGTATCGAGGCCCCGATATTTCGGAAGGAGGGAAGGGTGGATGTTGACGACGCGCCCCGACCATTCGTGAACGAACCAGGGCGACAGGATGCGCATGAAGCCTGCAAGGGCAATCGTCCCGACGCCCCGTTCGTCGAGGGCGGCCGAGACAATCCGGTCATAGGCTTCGCGCTCGAGGCCCTTGCTCTCGTGCGCCCAGGTCGGAAGCCCGTGACTCTTCGCCCATTCAAGACCCGCAGCTTCGGGCCTGTTCGAGGCGACGAGGACGACCTCATATTCGAGTGCCTGCTCCACGAGCGCGCGCATGTTGCTTCCGCGCCCGGAAATCAGGATCCCAACGCGCTTTGGATCACGCATTGTAGGTCGCGGACCAGTCCTTCGGCGAATTCCATGAGCCGCTTCCCCCATGAACGGTGCAGCCTTTCTGACCGGCCTCGATGCGCCCGATCTCGAAGGCCGTCTCGCCCCGGCCTTCGAGGGAGCGGACCACTCCTTGCGCCTCTTCTGGAGCGACAATGACCGCCATCCCGACGCCGCAGTTGAAGGTGCGCGCCATTTCCTCCGGCCGAATCCGCCCGCCCGCCTGGAGGAGCGAGAAAACCTCCGGCAGGGGCCATCGATCAGCATCTATGATTGCGTGGCAGCCTTCTGGCATAACTCTTGGAATATTCTCTAAAAGTCCACCGCCCGTGATATGTGCGAGGCCCTTCACCAACCGTTGCTGGACAAGCGGCAGGAGCGCCTGGACATAGATTCGCGTGGGCTCGAGGAGGACCTCGGCAAGATCGCGGTCGCCAAGACCCGGCGAGGGCTCGTCGAGCTTCCAGCCTTCTTCCTCGATGATCCGGCGGACGAGCGAGAAACCGTTGCTGTGCACCCCCGAGCTCGCAAGGCCGAGGACGATATCTCCCGGCCTGATCGCTTCGCCCGTCAGAACCTTGTCCCGTTCGACGGCACCGACGCAAAATCCGGCAAGGTCATAGTCGCCCGCGGCATACATGCCCGGCATTTCCGCAGTCTCGCCGCCGATGAGGGCGCAGCCCGCCTGGCGGCAGCCCTCGGCGATCGAGGCGACGACCGTTCGAGCGACGTCGTTGTCGAGCTTCCCGGTCGCATAATAATCGAGGAAGAACAGGGGCTCGGCACCCTGGACGATGAGATCGTTGGCGCACATCGCGACGAGATCGATTCCGACGCCTTCGTTGCGATGGCTCTCGATCGCCAGCTTGAGCTTGGTTCCGACACCGTCGTTCGCTGCGACCAGCAGGGGATCTCGATAGCCCGCGGCCTTGAGGTCGAAAAAGCCCCCGAAACCGCCAAGCTCGGCGTTGGCGCCGGAACGCGCGGTCGAGCGCGCAAGGGGCCCGATGGCCTTTACCAGCGCATTTCCGGCGTCGATCGACACTCCGGCATCGGCATAAGTGAGAGGCTTTTGGCTCATTGGCGGCCGCCAGTAGAGACAAGCCGCTTGGATTTCCACGCCGTTGTCGCCAAAAGACGCGGCGAATGCTCCGACGTCGCCTCGCAATTCCCTTCCTGCTGCTCCTCGTCGCCCTCGGGGTTGGCGCAGCCGTCTATGCGCAGCTCGAGACGAGCGATCGCGGGATCCTCCCCCTTGATACTTCGGGAACTCTCGAGATCGGGCCGGTGCATGTCGACGTCAGCGCCGCGGATTCGCAATCTGCCCGGCTCGCCGGCTGGCGAATGGCGCAGCGCCAGGGATTCCGGGCGCTCTGGGCCAAGATGCACAATGCCCCAATCAACCAGGCGCCCAATCCCCCCGATGGAGCGCTCGACCAGATCGTAAGCTCGATCAATGTCGATCACGAGCTCCTCGGACCCAATCGCTACATCGCCGACCTAACGGTCGAGTTCGACCGCAACCGTTCAGCGCCGTTCCTCGGTGTCGAAGGCAGCCAGGTCACCGAGCGTTCGGTCCCGATGCTCCTCATCCCTGTGACCGTGACCGCGGGGACGGAGACCAGCGTCGAGTTTCGCAACGCCTGGCAGCGCGCCTGGGCGCAGTTCCGGACTGCACAGACCCCCATCAACTATGTCCGGGTAAGCGGCATGGGTGCGGACCCGCTGCTCGTGAACGCCGCGCAGGTCGGCCGCCCTGGACGCGGCTGGTGGCGGGCGCTTCTCGACATGTACAGCGCGCAGGACATCCTCGTCGCCGAAGTCCAGCTGCAACGGGCATATCCCGGTGGCCCCGCCCTCGCGCGCTTCATTGCCCGCCATGGCCCGGACAATGAAATCGTCGGCGGCTTTACGCTGACTGCTCCCAACAGCGACGCGATCCCGGCAATGATGGCGAAAGGCGCTCGACAGATCGATTCGATCTTCGCCGAGGCGCTTGCCGACGGTCGACTGACGCGCGACACGTCGCTCAACCTGCCTCCGCCGCCGATCCAGCTCGCGCCTGTCGTCGCACCGCCAAAGCCGGTCAATCTCGTGAACGCCTACCAGGTCCAGGTCACCGGCAAGGACGTTCTCATCTACAATTTCGCGATGGCGCATCTTCGGACTTTGCCCGGGATCAGCTCGGCGACTCCGCAGCAGATCAATCCCGGCGGAACGAGCTACGTCCTGGTCGGCTATCGCGGTTCCATCGCTCAGCTCGCAGCCGCGCTCACGGCAAGGGGTTGGGTCACCGAATTTTCCGGCACCGTGGTTCGGATCCATTCTCCGAGCGACAAGCCGCCCGCTCTTCCCGCGCCCCCGCAAGCGGCACCGGCGCCGGCCCCCGCGCCCCAACCGGCGGCGCCGTCGCAACCCCCGGCGACCCAGAATACGGGGGCTGAATGAAGCACGGCCCCGACCAGATCGCGCTACCGCTCGACTGGCCGCAAAGCGAAGGGGACGCTCGCTTCATCGTCTCGGAGGCCAACCGGGAAGCGTTCGACCACTTCCGGAAATTCAGCATGTGGCCGGTCAAGGCGACGATCCTCACGGGTCCGCGCCGGTCGGGAAGGACATTGCTCGCGCGAAGTTTCGCCGAAAGGGTTGGAGGGCGATTGTTCGATGAAGCCGAGCGGCGCGACGAGGAAGAGCTGTTCCATGCCTGGAACCAGGCGCAGGACACAGCGCGTCCGCTGATCATGGTCGCCGACGAGGTTCCCCCTTCATGGTCGCCCGCCCTTCCTGATCTCAGGACCAGGCTCGCGATCACTCCGGTCGTTCGAATCGGCCATCCGGACGACGTCCTGTTCGCTGCGCTCATCCAGCTTCATTTCGCCGATCGCGGCCTTCATATCCCGCCCGACGCGTTGAGGTTCATGTGCGAGCGGCTTCACCGCGATTACTGGACTGCCGAGCGGGCAGTCGAGGCCGTCGACCGCTTCGCGATCGCCGAGCGGGCGAGGCTTTCCCTACCGACGGTGAGGCGCGCCCTTTCCGAGGCCCGGCTTATCGGCGAGGCGGCCTAGCCGCACTTGATCTCGGTAATCTTTCCGTCGGCGCCGACGTGCACCGTCACCCGGTCCTCGCGATAGTCCATCGTCAGCATGACCCCGGGCGGCGCCCAGCGAAGGACCGCGGCATGGCTCGCCCGCTTGATGGCTTCGCCGGTCGAGCTGCTCCTTGATTTTCCAATGAAACGCTCGGTGCCTCCAGTCTCGCATTTATGACCTGGGGTCACTCCGTGGACCGGCGGGTCCGCGGGCGCCGTCGAGCAGGCGGCGATGAGGAGCGGGGCAAGCGCGAGGGTCTTATGCATCCACCGGCTCCTCCTGGCGCACCCGGCTCATCTTGAGCTTTCCGGCCTCGATGGCGAAGGCGAGGCGGCCCTCGACGAGGTCGAGCGCATCCTTCCCGAACTGCTCGTAGCGCCAACCGCTGAGGATATTGAGATTCTTGCGAACTCCGGCAGCGAGCGCCTCGAGATCGTCCGAGCGGGCGATGAGGCGCGCGGCAACGCCGCTTTCCTTGGCCCGGATCTTGAGGAGGAGCTTCAAGAGGTCGCTGACCAGCACTGCGTCCTTGGTGAGGCCAGGGCGCCTGGGTTCGCGATCGGGCATCTCGCCTGGTTCCAGGGGCTTCGAAGCGTGGAGCGATGCCATGAGCCTTCCTCCGATGTCGTTGGTTCTCCAGCCCGCGGAAAGCCCTCGGACTCGGCCGAGGTCGTCCTGGGTCTTGGGCGGATGGAGCACGATCTCGTTCAGCGTATCGTCCTTGATGATCCGCCCGCGCGGCAGGTTCTTCGACCGGGCCTCGGTCTCGCGCCACGCGGCGAGCGCTTTCAGCCGTCCGAGAACCGCCGGATTTCGGCTCGGGAGCTTCAGCCGCTTCCAGGCATCTTCCGGGGGGAAAGCGAAGCTCGACGGGTCGGCGAGCCGTTCCATCTCTTCGTCCAGCCAGGCTCCTCGCCCGGTCTTCTTCAGCTTGTCGACCATCCGCGGGAACACCGCCGCGAGGTGGGTGACGTCGGCGATCGCATAATCGATCTGGCGCTTGTCGAGGGGCCGCCGGCTCCAGTCGGTGAACCGTGCGCCCTTGTCGAGGCTGTGCCCAAGGAGGCTCTCGATGAGGTTGGAATAGCCGATCTGCTCGCCGTGGCCGAGCGCCATCGCCGCGATCTGGGTGTCGAACAGCGGGTGCGGGACCTTGTCGGTCAGATTGTGGATGATCTCGAGGTCCTGGCCGCCGGCGTGGAAGACCTTGAGGACCTCTTCGTTGTTCACGAACAGGTCGAGCAGCGGCTTGAGGTCGATCCCCTCCGCCTTGGGATCGATCGCAGCCGCTTCCTCCGGGCTCGCCACCTGGATCAGGCAAAGGTCGGGCCAGTAGGTGTTCTCGCGCATGAACTCGGTGTCCACGGCGATGAACGGCTGGTCTCTAAGTCGCTCGACGAGGGCCTTGAGGTCTTCGGACTTGGTAATCAGTGGATGGATACGCATGAGTCTGCGCTGGCCCATAGCCCCGCCCTCGCGGGTTGACAAAAAGTGAGTGGGAAGTGAAGCGCGGCGCGCACTTTTCCATGCATTTTTGACGCAGAAAGCTGACGTTCCCCATGCACGCCTACCGTACCCACACCTGCGCCGAGCTGCGCAAGAGCAACGTCGGCGAGACGGTTCGACTTTCCGGTTGGGTCCATCGCAAGCGCGACCATGGGCACCTGCTTTTTGTCGACCTTCGCGATCATTACGGGCTGACTCAGGTCGTCGCCGACAGCGAGTCGGCCGCCTTCGAGACGCTCGACCGGCTCCGGGTGGAATCGGTGGTGACGGTCGAAGGCGAGGTCGTTGCCCGCTCGGAAGATACGGTAAACCCCAACCTCGCCACGGGCGAGATCGAGATCCGGGCGCGCGAGGTCACCGTTCAGTCGGCCGCGGCGGAGCTTCCGATGCCGGTCGCTGGAGAGCAGGACTACCCCGAGGAAATCCGCCTCAAATATCGCTACCTCGACCTTCGCCGCGAGCAGGTCCATTCGAACATCATGCTTCGTTCGGCGGTGATCGCCTCGATCCGCCGCCGAATGATCGAGCAGGGGTTTACCGAGTTCCAGACCCCGATCCTCACCGCGAGCTCGCCCGAGGGCGCTCGCGACTATCTCGTCCCGAGCCGGGTTCACCCGGGCAAATTCTATGCGCTTCCGCAAGCGCCGCAGATGTTCAAGCAGCTGATCATGGTCGCGGGTTTCGACCGCTACTTCCAGATCGCGCCCTGCTTTCGCGACGAGGACGCGCGCGCCGACCGAAGCCCCGGCGAATTCTATCAGCTCGATTTCGAGATGAGCTTCGTCACGCAGGACGACGTCTTTGCGGCAATCGAGCCCGTCCTCTCGGGAGTATTCGAGGAATTCGCCAAAGGCCGGACGGTCACTCCGGCCGGCGAATATCCTCGAATCCCCTATAAGGAAGCGCTTTTAAAGTACGGATCGGACAAGCCCGATCTTCGAAACCCGCTTCTCATCACCGATGTTTCCGAGCATTTCAGGGGCTCAGGATTCGGACTGTTCGCGGGACTTGTCGAAAAAGGCGCGGTCGTTCGCGCGGTCCCGGCGCCCGGCACTTCCGAGAAGAGCCGGAAATTCTTCGACGACATGAATGAATGGGCGAGAAGCGAGGGCTTCGCCGGCCTTGGCTATGCGACGCGCAAGAACGGCGAATGGGGTGGACCGATCGCCAAGAACCATGGCGAAGACGGGATGAACGCAATCGCCGAAGCCATGGGTCTTGGCCCCAATGACGGGATCTTCTTCGCTGCAGGGAAGGAGGAGGATGCGGCGAGGCTTGCCGGCCTTGCCCGGACCCGTGTCGCCGAGCAGCTCGACCTCATCGAGAAGGATTCGTTCCGCTTCTGCTGGATCGTCGACTTCCCGATGTTCGAATATAATGACGAGCAGAAGAAGATCGACTTCTCGCACAACCCCTTCTCAATGCCCCAAGGCGGGATGGAGGCCCTCGAGACCAAGGATCCGCTCGAGATCCTGGCGTGGCAGTACGATATCGTCTGCAACGGCGTCGAACTGAGCTCAGGTGCGATCCGGAACCATCGTCCCGACATCATGTACAAGGCGTTCGAGATCGCCGGCTACACGCGCGAGGAGGTCGACACCAATTTCGCGGGCATGATCAACGCCTTCAAGTTCGGGGCGCCGCCGCACGGCGGGTCCGCTCCCGGGATCGACCGGATCGTCATGCTGCTCGCGGACGAGCCGAACATCCGCGAGGTGATCCTCTTCCCGATGAACCAGAAGGCCGAGGACCTGATGATGAATGCTCCCTCGGAAGTCCATCCGAACCAGCTGAAAGAGCTTCATATCCGGATCGTCGACCCGGACTGATCTCAGGCCGGGTAGCGGATCTCCACGATCTCGTAGCTCTTCTCTCCCGATGGGAGGCGCACGATCCGCTCGTCGCCGACCCGCGCTCCGATGAGCGCTCGGGCGAGGGGAGCGCTCCATCCGATCCGCCCGGCCGAGGCGTCCGCTTCGTCGTCGCCGACGATGGTGAGGATGCGGCGCTTGTCGTCCTCGTCCGCAAGCTCGACGGTGGCTCCGAAGCGAACCTCGTCCCTCGATGTCTGGGTCGAGGGGTTAACGACCTTGGCCGCCTTCATGATTCGCGAGAGGTGGGAGATCCTTCGGTCGACCTCTCGGAGCCGCTTGCGCCCGTAGATGTAGTCACCGTTTTCGGAGCGGTCGCCATTGGCTGCCGCCCAGGCGATCGTCTCGACGAGCTTGGGCCGCTCGATCGCGAAGAGCTCGTCATATTCGGCGCGGATTCGCGCGAGGCCCTCAGGAGTGATGAAGCGGGGCGGTCTCTCGGCCATCGCAAGGCAAGTATCAGCCTGGCCGGGCCTTCCCAAGATAGCGCGAGACATGAAGCGCCGACTGTTGCGGCTGGGTCGATCGAAGCGAATCGTAGACCACGCTGTTTTCAATCACCCGCTGCACGTAGCCCCTCGTCTCGTCGAAGGGGATCGCTTCGATCCAGCTGACGACATCGACCTGCCCACGCGGGTCTCCATATTGCCGGACCCATTTGCCGGCATTGCCCGAGCCCGCGTTGTAGCTTGCGACCGCGAGCGGGACGTTCCCGCCCCAGATGTCGAGCATGTGCTGGAAATAGGCCGAGCCCAGAGTGACGTTGTAATTGGGATCGGTGAGCAGGCGATAGCCGTCGTAGCCGACGTTCATCTTGCCCGCCTGGTCACGGGCCGTCCCGGGCATGAGCTGCATCATCCCGCGCGCCCCGGCGTGGCTCACCGCATAGGGGTCGAACGAGCTTTCCTGGCGGCTGATCCCGTGGGCAAGCGACCACAGGCTGCTCGAAACCGAGGCGGAAAGCATCGGGTAGGCCTGGCGCACATAGAAGCTCGATCCCTTGATCCGCGCCATCCTTGCAACCCAGACCGGAAGGTCCTGCCGACCAAGTTCCTGTGAAAGCTGGATTGCGAGGTTCCGGTCGACGTCGGTGTCGATCGAACGGGCGAGCGCCTGGACGAACAGCGCCTGTTCGGTTGAACGGCGCTGCTGCCCGAGAAGCCTTAGCGCCTGGACGAGGCGCCGGCTGTTGAAGGCCGCGCGCTGGACCGAGGTCGTCGTATATTGCGGCAGGGCCGCGGGCGGGGCGGGAACGCCGCGCCCGAGCCGTTCGAGCGCGAGCTGGCCGTAGAAGAGGTCCGGATAGGCGGCGGCGCGCTGGAAATAGGTCGATGCGGTCTGGAACTCGCCCGCGGCGAGAGCCGCCCGGCCAGCCCAGTAATCGCCTTTCGTCTGCACCTGGAGCGAGCGGCCGGCGCGGGCATAGCGGTCGAACATCGACAATGCGCTCTTGGGCTGATGAAGCCTCTCGAGCGCGACCTTCCCGCCGAGCCAGGCGAGATTGGTATATTCGTCGCGCACCCCGAGCGGCTGGTCGGCGACCTCGACACCCTGGGGAAGGACGTCGTCGATCTGGCGGGTGATGTTGAGCACAGTCTGCCAGTCCCGGTCGCTCGCAGCATCGCCGGCGAGGATGAGCATCATCTCGTAGAAGCGCTCGACGTCGGCCGGCTTCTCGACGAAATGGTGAGTGCGTGCGCCAAGGTCGCGCGCGGCCTTTGGATAACGATGATCGCGAAGGTAGCGCGCTCGGTCCATCATCAGCCCGGCATCGCTCGTCACGCTGTCGATCACGGAGCGGTAGCGGCTCTCGGCGTCGGAGGAATCGTTCTGCATCGCGATTCGCGCCGCGAACCGAGCCTGGCGCTCGGGGCTTGCGCTCGCGACGAAGCGCGACGCGGCGTCGGGCTTCTTGTCGAACAGAAGCGAATCGATCCGCCGGTCCATGTCGGCGCGAGTGAAGTTTCTCCCGAATCTTGCCCAGATCGACTGCTCATCGTCGCTCCCAAGGTCGGACGAAGCCCAGGCGCCGCGCGCCGCCTCGAGCGCTTCGGCAGAGCGTCCGCTCGACGAATAGGCCTCGGCGAGGCGCGCCCAGCCATTGCCGGTCTTGGGCTTTTCGCTCGCGAAGAATGCGATCACCGTCGACGGGCTCTCGCCGGGGCGCATCGCCTTTTCCGCCCATCCGCGCATCCGCGACGCGTCCGGCCAGTCGGGGTTCGCAATCAGGAAGGAGGCGTAATCGGCGAAGCTGTAGCCGCTGCTCTGTCTCAGCCGGCGCCACTGGTCGAGCGAATAAGCGACGCTCGTCGAAAAGCTCGGGGCGGCCGCATAGGTCGTCGGCGCTGTATATTGCGCTGAACTGAGAGGAGCGGTTGCCAGCAGCACTGGCACGAATCCAGCAAATCGCCACATGCTGGACATATTGGTACGCCCCTCCTTATCAGCCACTGAACGCGGCCCACTTGTCCACAGAAAAACTCGCTAGTCGGGAGTTAAGTTCATGTTTTTCGGATCGATCCCGGCACTGGTGACCCCCTTTTCCGGTGGTCGTGTCGCCGAGGACACATTGTGCGAATTCGTCGAATGGCAGATTGGCGAGGGCTCCAACGCCCTGGTCCCGTGCGGGACCACCGGCGAAAGCGCGACTCTCAGCCGCGACGAGCATCGCGAGGTCATCGCGCATGTCGTCAGGGTCTCGAACGGCCGGGTGCCGGTCATCGCGGGCTGCGGCAGCTATTCGACGGAAGCCGCGATCGAGATGGTGCGGGCTGCAGCGGACGTTGGAGCGGACGCAGCGCTCGTCGTCGTTCCTTATTACAACAGGCCAAGCCAGGCGGGGCTCGAGGCTCATTTCACCGCAATCGCCGAAGCGTCTCCACTGCCGATCGTGGTCTACAACGTACCCTCGCGAACGGTCGCCGACATCTCGGTGGAAACCCTTGGCAGGATCTCCACCCATCCCCGGATCGTCGCGATCAAGGACGCTACCGGAAATCTCGCCCGGGTCTCGGCGCAACGGCTCGAGTGCGGCGAGGGGTTCTGTCAGCTCTCGGGCAATGACGACATGGCGCTCGGCTTCAATGCGATGGGCGGGGTGGGCTGCATCTCGGTCACCGCCAACGTCGCTCCCGCACTTTGCTCCCAGTTCCAGGAATCGATGCGGGAGAAGCGCTGGGAGGATGCCTTGAAACTCCAGGACCGCCTCTATCCGCTGCACGCCGCCCTTTTCAGCGATGCGTCGCCAGCGCCCACCAAATATGCGCTGTCGCGGGTTCGCCCGGGCTTTCCAAAAGGGCTTCGGCTACCGCTCGTCGAAGCCTCGGAAGCGTCGAACCGCAAGGTCGATGCGGCGCTCGAGCATGCGGGGCTGATCTGAGAATCTTATGGCAAAGCCGCTTTCCCCGCCGTTCGACAAGCACAAGGTCGTGGCCGAAAACCGTCGCGCCCGCTTCGACTATTTCGTCGAGGAACGGTTCGAGGCGGGAATCCAGTTGACCGGGACCGAGGTGAAGTCGCTCCGGAGCGGCGAGGGCTCGATCGCGGAAAGCTATGCCACGGTCGAGGGCGACGAGGTGTGGCTGATCAACAGCCACATCCCCGAGTATAGCCACGGCAACCGTCTCAACCACGAGCCGCGCCGGCAGAGGAAGCTGCTTCTCAAGAACCGCGAAATCGCAAAGCTCCAGGGGGCAGTGACCCGCCAGGGGCTCACGCTTGTCCCGCTCTCGATCTATTTCAACGGCAACGGACGGGCGAAGGTCGAGCTCGCGCTTGCCAGGGGAAAGAAGGTCCACGACAAGCGCGAGACGATGAAGGAGCGCGACTGGAAGCGCGAGCAGCAGCGGCTGCTACGGCATAATGCCTGAGGCCGGCCATGCCCACTGAGGCCGGGGGAAGCGGCCGGTTTCGCTGGCTCACTCGTCACATCCCAACTCGCGACACCGTCCACGAGCACCGCCTGCTCCGGCCGTTTGCGCCGCACCTTGCGCACCCGTCCCTGTGGCGGATGACGAGGCGTTCGGTCCCTCGAGGAGTCGCAGTCGGGATTTTCGTCGCCGTCATCATTCCTTTCATGCACACCGTCATTGCAGCGCTCGTCGCGATCCCGACGCGTGCCAATGTCGCCGTTGCCGCGGTCTGCACCCTCGTCGTCAATCCACTGACCATCCCGCCCATGTACTATGCGGCCTACCGGATCGGGTCGTGGGAGCTACACCATGATTCGCAGCTCGTGGACCCGGCGGCGGCCGAGCGCTTTTCGAGCGAGCTCAGCCGGGCCTTGTTCTGGCTTCACCATGCCTCGGGGTCGATTGCCCTTGGGATCCTGACGATGGCCGCGGCCTTTGCCGCGATCGGCTATTTCATTGCCGCTTTGACCTGGGGATTCTGGTCGAGGAGCAGGTGGCGGCAACGGCGCGAGGCGCGAAGGGGTTCATGAAGGACCTCTCTTGTGCCTCGGCCAATTCGAACTAACAAAAGATAGCTTTTCGAG
>DASZYL010000009.1:0-12192 GCA_035545385.1 Sphingomicrobium sp.
GATCGTTTTCGTAGCTGTGGAGCTCGGTGATGACCGCGCCCTTTTCGGCTTCGATCGACGCGGGGTCGATGATGGTCCGGGCCATCCTGTCCGCTTCGATCCTCAGCAGGAGGTCGAGCCCATCCCTCGGCATCGTCGAAAAATAGGTCGTCTGGTCCATCGCGGTATAGCCGTGCCACTCGCCTCCGGAATCGTAGATGAGCTCGGTCGCGCGCCCGGCCGGGAAGTTCCTGCTCCCCCGAAAGGCGAGATGCTCCATGAAGTGGGCGAGCCCCGTCTTCCCGCTGACCTCGGCGGCGGACCCGCTCTTGTAGAGCATCTGCACGCTCACGACTGGAAAGCTCCTGTCTTCCAGCATGATGACCGTGAGGCCGTTTTGAAGGTGCGTGACCTCGGCGCGATCGAGGTCGAGTTCGGCAGCCGCGGGAGAGCTGAGCGCAATTGCCGCCGCAAGAACAATCGATGCCGCTCGCATGACCCCTCCCGCCTTCTCGTTGCAAAACTAGGACGGCTTCGCGGCGAAGAACAGCAGTGGCTATGACGCAAGGGTCACAACCATTAGGGTGCCGAAATGACCGCGGGGCATGTCTTCCACCGGATGACTTCGGAAAACCTCCCCGTCGCCGCCCGTGGAGAGGGTATTTTCCTCATCGATGAGACTGGCCGGCGCTATGTCGATGCCTGCGGCGGAGCCGCGGTATCCTGCCTCGGGCATGGACGCGCCGATGTGCTCGAGGCGATGGCGGAGCAGGCTGGTCGCCTCGAATATGCGCATACAGGATTTTTCACGTCCCGCGCGGCCGAAGAGCTCGCGTCACTGATCGCCGATATTTCGCCGGGCGCCCTTGATCGCGTCTGGTTCACCGGCAGCGGCTCCGAAGCCACCGAAGCTGCACTGAAGCTCGCGCGCCAATATCACCTTGAACGTGGCGAGGCTGAGCGAAGCCGGATCATCGCTCGAAGGCTCAGCTATCACGGCAATACGCTGGGCGCGCTTTCCGCAGGCGGAAGTCAATGGCGGCGCGCTCCTTATCAGCCGATGCTCATCGAGGTTGCCCTCGTCGATCCCTGTTTCGAATATCGCTTCGCGATGCCGGGGGAGAGCTCGAATGACTATGCGCGGCGGGCCGCGCTGTCGCTCGAAGAGGAAATCCTCCGGACGGGTCCGGAAAAGATCATTGCGTTCATCGCCGAAACGGTCGTCGGGGCAACGAGCGGCGCAGTCCCGCCGGCGGGCGATTATCTCCGGCACGTTCGCGACATCTGCGACCGGCACGGCGTTCTTCTCATCCTCGACGAGGTGATGTCGGGATCGGGGAGGACGGGCACCTTCCTTTCGTTCGAGCAGGACGGGATCGTTCCCGACATCGTGACGCTGGGGAAAGGCCTTGGCGGAGGCTACCAGCCGATCGGCGCAGTCGTCTGCACGAGCGATATCTACGAGACGATCGCTCTTGGTTCAGGAGCGCTGAAGCACGGCCAGACCTATAATGCGCACCCGGTCGGGTGCGCCGCCGCACTTGCAGTCCAGCGCGCGGTCAGGAGCGAGAATCTGCTCGAGCGGGTGCGCGGTGCCGGCGATACGATGATGCGGCTCTTGAACGAGCGCTTCGGGGCCCATCCCAACATCGGCGACATCCGCGGGCGCGGATTGCTCCAGGCGATCGAGCTCGTCGCGGACCGCGAGACCAAGGCGCCGTTCGGTCCGGAGCTTCAAATGCACCAGCGCATGAAAGCCGAAGCCTTTGAGCGCGGCCTCCTCATCTATCCAAGCGGAGGAACGATCGATGGCCGAAGCGGCGATCATGTCCTTCTTGCTCCGCCCTATAACGTCACTGACGAGGAGCTTTTGATGATCGTTGACCTCCTCGAGGAGACAATCGGCGCGGTGCTTGCCTCATGAGCCGCGACCCGCGCTACGACATCCTCTTCGAACCCGTGCCCATCGGGCCGGTCGTCGCTCGCAACCGCTTCTACCAGGTCCCCCATTGCACGGGCATCGGCTGGACTCAGCCCGAGACTCTCGCACGGCTTCGAGCGATCAAGGCGGAAGGTGGCTGGGCCGTCGTTGCTACCGAGGAAACGGAAATCCATCCCACCGCCGATTGCGAACCATTCCACGAAGGCCGGCTCTGGGACGACCGTGACATTCCGGCGATGGCCCTGATGGCGGATGCGGTGCACGAGCATGGCGCTCTCGCAGCGATCGAGATCATGCACCATGGCGGATCGGTGGCGAACTGGGGAACCCGGCTCGCGCCCATGGCGCCATCGCACCGCCCGATCATCTACAATTACCCGGTCCAGGCGCGGGCGATGGACAAGGAGGACATCCGCAATCTCCGCTCGTGGCATCGCGACGCTGCGATCCGTTCGAAGAAAGCGGGCTTCGATATCGTCTACGTCTACGCGACGCACGATCTCTCGATCGCTCACCAGTTCCTGCAGCGCAGGAAGAACGACCGGATCGACGAATATGGCGGAAGCCTCGAGAACCGGGTCCGGCTGCTTCGCGAGCTCATCGAAGACACCAAGGAAGCGGTCGGGGACCGCTGCGCAATTGCGGTTCGGTTTTGCGGCGACGAGCTCATTGGCGAAGCCGGCCTCACTCACGACGGAGAGGCTCGCGACGTCGTCGAAATGCTCGCCGAGCTTCCCGACCTTTGGGACGTCAATCTTTCGACCTGGCCCAACGACAGCCAGTCATCGCGCTTCGCGAAGGAAGGTTTCCAGGAAGAATATACGAGCTTCGTGAAGAGGCTGACGACGAAGCCGGTCGTCGGCGTCGGCCGTTTCACATCGCCCGACACGATGGTTGCACAGGTGAAGCGCGGCGTGCTCGACTTCATCGGCGCGGCTCGCCCGTCGATTGCAGACCCCTTCCTTCCAAGGAAGATCGAGGAAGGGCGCATCGACGACATCCGCGAATGTATCGGATGCAACATCTGCGTGTCGAGCGACTACACTTCGACGAACCTTCGCTGCACTCAGAACCCGACGATGGGCGAGGAATGGCGCCGCGGCTGGCACCCTGAAATCATTCCAAAGGCGAAGGTCGAAGGCTCGGTCCTGGTCGTCGGTTCGGGGCCCGCCGGCCTTGAAGCCGCCCTTTCCGCTGCGAGGCGCGGCTACGAAGTGCATCTTGCCGAGGCGGGCTCGGAACTTGGCGGGCGAGTGACCCGCGAGAGCCGGCTCCCGGGCCTCGCGGAGTGGGCCCGGGTTCGTGACTGGCGACTGACCCAGCTCGAGCGGATGGAAAACGTATCCATCTATCGCGAGAGCAGGCTCGAAGCGGAGCATGTGCTCGAGTTCGGGGCCCGTCACGTCGCAATTGCGACCGGCTCGACGTGGCGGCGGGACGGCGTCGGGCGCGCTTCCGGATTTCCGGTCGAGGGATTCGAAAGCGGCGGGGTCCTGACGCCCGACGACATTTTGGATGGTCGCGATCCTGATCGCGGACCTGTCATCATCTGGGACGATGATCATTATTACCTGGGCGGAGTGATTGCCGAATTGTGCCGCTATGCCGGGCTCGAGGTCGCAATCGTCACGAGCGCCGCGATGGTATCGGCCTGGACGGCCAATACGCTCGAAGCGCTTCCCATTGCGAAGCGGCTTGCACGGATGGGCGTCGAAATCATACCCTATACGAGCGTCGCGGGCTTTCGTGACGGTTTCGTTCAACTCGAAAATGGCCTCACGGGCCTCGCCGCCGAGCGCCCTGCAGGAACGCTCGTGACGATCACCGCCCGGCTCCCGGTCGACGGTCTCTTCCAGGAGCTTCAGGACCGAATCGAAGGTTCCAGGATCGTTTCGCTCACCCGGATCGGGGATTGCCTTGCGCCGAGCACCATCCAGCAGGCCGTCTATTCCGGCCACAAATGGGCACGCGGGCTCGACGAAGAACCCGAGCTCCTCATTCCGCGCGAGCTCCCGATGATCGAATCGGGGCGATTGAAGGACGTGTCGTGAGCGCGCTTGTCGCCCTCATTCTTGCCGCCACGGCGAATGAGCTCATGCCGGCCCGGAGCCTTGGCATCCCGTTCGAGGGAACTCCGGGGCCGCTCGGCGCCATCACCGACGTCAGCGGAGTCGAGGTTGGGCAGAAGACGATCATCGCGGGGGAGGGCCAGCTGAAGGTCGGTTCAGGCCCCGTCCGAACCGGCGTCACGGTGATCTTCCCGCGCGGCCATTCGGACCTGCGGCCCGTCTATGGCGGGTTTTTCGACCTCAACGGCAACGGCGAGATGACAGGCCGGGCCTATCTTGAGGATTTCGGAGTGGTCCAGGGGCCGATCGGCCTTAGCGACACCAATGCCATCGGCGAGGTCTACACCGGCATCCAGCGATGGACCTTGAGGAAATCCGGAGAAACGACCTGGCCGGTCGTCGCGGAAACCTGGAGCGGCTATCTCAGCGACATCGATGGATTTCACGTCACCGCGGAGATCGCCGAATCGGCACTCGATGCCGCGAGACCCGGTCCGGTTGACCAGGGCAATGTCGGTGGTGGCACCGGGATGGTCTGCTTCGGCTTCAAGGGCGGAATCGGGACATCGTCACGGATCGTCCCGATAGCGGGTAAGAGTTACACGCTCGGAGTGCTCGTCCAGTGCAACACCGGCGACCGAAAGGTGCTTAGGATTGCAGGTGCCCCAGTCGGCCAAGAGCTGGGGGAACGATGGCTTCCCTGCTTCGACCCCAGGGTCGCAGCCAGCGCGGGGTCATTGAAGCCCTGCGCTGCCGATGGCCGCAATGGCCGAGCACCGCCCGACCAGGGGTCGATCATCATCGTCGTCGCGACCGATGCACCCTTGATGCCGCTTCAGCTCAATCGCCTCGCCAAGCGTGCCGCAATGGGTCTTGGCCGGCTCGGCTCCTATTCGGGCAATTCCTCTGGAGACCTCGTCCTCAGCTTCTCGACAGCGCCGGCGGAGGTCAATCACGAGGACCAGGAGAAGCCGAGCCCGATCGCTCCGCTCGCCAACGCTTCGATTGACCCCCTGTTCGAGGCTTCGGCCGAGGCAACCGAGGAAGCGATCGTCAATGCATTGGTCGCAGCCCGGACCATGACCGGAGCCAACGGCGCGCGCTATTATGCCATTCCGCACGGCGAGCTTCGCTCGATCCTGAAACGCTACAATCGGCTCGGGGAACCCAGATGAAGAATTTGCCGCGGGTCACATATTCGAACACCGGCGAGGACTTTTCCTTAGTTCACGCGCACCTCGATTCCATCATGGCCGATACCGAGGCCCGGCTCCTGGGGAAAAGCAGACCCGCCCTCATTGCAGGTCGTGACCGGATGGAGGGCGTTGTTGCGACGGCGGTGAGCCCGATCGACCGCGGCATCGTCCTTGGCGAATTCCCGCAAGCGGGCGCCGATCTCGTCGACGAGGCGATTAGTGCCGCGCGCAAGGCCTATCCCTCCTGGCGCGACCTTGGCTGGCCGAGGCGAGTGGAGATCCTGCGCGCCGCTGCCGAGGCCCTCGAGGAACTCAAGTGGGACATGTCGATCGCCTGTCTCGTCGAGGTCGGAAAGTCGCGGCTCGAAGCCGTTGGCGAAGTCGAGGAAGCGATTGATCTCATTCGCCATTATTGCTCGGAAATGGAGCGCACCGACGGCTACCGCGAGGTGAAGGCCGGTGCATCGGAAGCCGAAAGCTGCAGCGTCGTCCTTCGCCCCTATGGGGTTTTCGCGGTCATTGCGCCTTTCAATTTCCCGGTCGCGCTCTCGATCGGGATGATCTCGGCAGCGCTGGTTACGGGAAACACGGTCGTGTTCAAGCCAAGCGAATCGGCGGGCCTTACCGGCAGGCTCCTTGTCGAGGCGCTCGTTGCCGGCGGGCTTCCCGATGGAGTGCTGGGCCTCGTCCATGGGGGAGAACTCACTGGAGAGGTGCTCGTCGATCACCCGGGAGTCGACGGCTTTGCCTTCACGGGATCGAATGCGGTCGGGATGTCGATCCTTCGAAAGGCCGCCTCGAGCAGGGCGATGCGCCCGGTCCTCGCCGAGATGGGAGGCAAGAACCCGGCCTTCGTCACGGCGAGCGCCGATCTTTCGGTTGCAGCCTCCGGTGTCGCGCGCTCCGCCTTTGGTCTCTCGGGACAGAAATGCAGCGCCTTGTCCAAGGTCTATGTCGCCAGCGACGTCATGGATGATTTTCTCGGCGTGCTGCTCGAGACCGCCGGCAAGCTCGTCGTTGGCGATCCTCGAAAGCGCGAGACGTTCATGGGCCCGGTCATCGACGATCCGGCGCTAGGAAGGTTCAAGGAAGCAAGCAGCGAGGCATCGGCGGCCGGAACGATCCTTCTCGGTGGAGAGCGGCTCCAGGGGGGACTCTTCGACCTTGGTCCTTACGTTCAGCCGACCATCGTTTCAGGACTTGCGGGCGATCATCGGATCAACGTCGACGAGCTCTTCCTGCCATATGTGAGCGTCTTGCCGTTCGATGACCTTGAAGAAGCGATCAGCGAAGCGAACCGAAGCGCATACGGGCTGACCGCCGGCATCTATACGCGCGACAGGGGCGAGCTCGACCAGTTCCTGGAAAGGATCGAGGCCGGCGTTCTTTATGCCAATCGCTCGAGCGGTGCGACGACAGGCGCCTGGCCCGGTTTCCAGACATTTTGCGGCTGGAAGGGCTCGGGGATCACCGGAAAAGGCGGGCTTGGAAGCTGGTACGTCCCCCAGTTCATGCGTGAGCAGAGCCACACGATCTTCGGGTCGCTGTGAACAAGGTTCACGAGACTCCGCGCGATGCGCTCGAGGGCCTTCTTCGCGATGGCATGACGATCATGTCCGGCGGCTTCGGACTGGTCGGAAATCCCGAAAGCCTCATTCCCGAGATCAAGGCTTCGGGAGTGAAGGGCCTTACGATCATTTCGAACAATGCCGGGGCCGACGGTTTCGGTCTATGGCACCTTCTCAAGACCGGCCAGATCAGGAAGATGGTCTCGTCCTATATCGGCGAGAACAAGCTCTTCGAGCAGCTCTATCTCGCCGGCGAACTCGAGCTCGAGCTCAATCCCCAGGGTACGCTCGCCGAGAGGATCAGGGCCGGGGGCGCCGGGATCCCCGCCTTCTACACTGAGGCAGGCGTTGGAACCCTCGTTGCCGAGGGAAAGCCGCACGAGGAGTTCGAAGGCCGCACCTATATCCGCGAAACCTGGCTCCGCGCCGACCTTGCCATCATCAAGGCCTGGCGTGCCGACACGACGGGAAACCTGCAGTTTCGAAAGACGGCGCGCAACTTCAACCCGGTCATGGCGACGGCCGCCGAGCGCACGGTCGTCGAGGTCGAGGAATTGGTGGAGCCCGGCGCGATCGACCCTGACTGCATTCACACGCCCGGGATCTACGTCGACCGGATCGTCAGAAGCACGATCAATGAAAAACGGATCGAGCAGCGGACCGTCCGGATGCGCCCGGAAGAAATCTCGAGCTAAATGCTGAGACGTGCATTGATCTTCATGGTCGTGCTGCTCGGCCTCGCTCTTCCCGCGGCGGCAGAACGCGAGCCGGTGCTGAAGCAGGTCGATCTTCCGCACAGCTATTACTGGCGGGAGCTCTACCTCCCGCAACTGACGAGCGGACCCTCGAGCGTCAGTTTCACTCCCGACGGCGGAGCCCTCGTCTACAGCATGGGGGGATCGCTATGGCGCCAGGCGATCGGGTCTGACGAGGCCGTCGAGCTCACTCACCCACGCGCCGCCTATGATTATCAGCCGGACGTCGCCCCCGACGGCGGCAGCGTGGTTTTCAGCCGCTACAATGGAGAGAGCGTCGAATTGTGGCGCCTCGACCTCAAGACGGGACGCGAGCTTGCGCTCACCTCGGGGAAGGCGGTGAACGTCGAGCCGAGGCTTTCGCCGGACGGAACTCGCATCGCCTGGGTTTCGACGGAAGGCACCGGGCATTTCAACCTGTTCATCGCCCGGATCTCGGCGGACGGCTTGCACGATCCGCGACCGCTCATCGGCGAGCATCGAAGCAGGATCTCGCGCTATTATTATTCACCGGTTGATCACGCGATCAATCCGTCCTGGACGCCTGACGGCAAGCGGATCCTCTATGTCTCGAACAACGAGGTTGCATGGGGGACGGGCGACATCTGGTCGGTCGCCGCGGATGATCCCGGCGATCGGCGCAAGCTCTTCAGCGAGGAGACGAGCTGGAGCGCCAAGCCTGAAACATCGCCCGACGGAAAACTCATCCTGTTCGCGAGCTATCATGGCCGGCAGTGGCGCCAGCTATGGGTGACAACGCCGCTCGGCGCCGCTCCACTTCCAATCACCTTCGGTGAATTCGACCGGTGGAATGCGCGCTGGTCGCCAGACGGCCGGCGCATTGCGTTCATCAGCAATGAGCATGGGAACACTCGTCTTGTCGTTCACGATTATGTCGGGGGCGCGGAGACCGACGTCTTTGCAGCGGTACGGCGAACCTTGAGTCCGAAGGCGCGGCTGACGCTCGACATAAGGGACGTAAAGGGAAGGAGGGTTCCCGCCCGCGTGGCTGTCATCGGAAGTGACGGCAGGGCCGTCGCTCCGATGGACGCCTGGATCCATGGCGATGATGGTTTCGACAGGAAGCTGCAACCGGCCGAGACGCATTATTTTCACTGCGTCTCGCCGTGCATGATCGAGACGAGCCCCGGCGACACGAAAATCTGGGTGCAAAGGGGTTTCGAATATCTTCCGTGGCGAGAGACAGTGAAGCTCGCAGCTGGATCGGATCGAACGCTCGTCGCCAGGCTTGTCCGCAATGCGCTTCCCCCTTCGTTCGGCGCTTTCCGAAGTGCCGATCTCCATGTCCACATGAACTATGGCGGTCATTACCGGAACACGCCCGAGAACCTCGCGCGCCAGGCTAAGGCCGAAGACCTCGGGATTGTTTACGATCTCATCGTCAACAAGGAAGAGCGGGTCCCCGACATCGCCTATTTCCGCCCTGGACCGGACCCGGCGAGCGGCGAGGGGATCCTCATCCTCCACAGCCAGGAATATCATAGCAGCTACTGGGGCCACCTTGGCCTACTCGGACTCTCGGATCATTTTCTGACGCCTGGCTTTTCGGCATATCAGAACAGCCCGCTCGCAAGCGCTTATCCCGACAATGGCGTGATCGCGGATCTTGCCCATGCCGAGGGTGCGCTCGTCGGCTATGTCCATCCGTTCGACAACGACATCGATCCCGTTCACGACAAGTCGCTCAGCAACGAACTTCCTGCCGATGTCATCAATGGCAAGGTCGATTACATGGAGATCGTCGGCTTTTCCGACCACAAGTCGACGGCCGCGATCTGGTACCGACTGTTGAATCTCGGGTTCAGGATCCCCGCGGGCGCCGGGACAGACGCCATGGCCAATTATGCCGACCTGAGAGGTCCGGTCGGAATGAACCGCGTGTTCCTCGATACATCGGGTGATGACAGCCCGGCGGCGGCCCTGAACGCGCTCAAAGCTGGAAAGACGTTCGCAAGCAACGGGCCCTTGCTCGGGCTGGAGATCGAAGGAAAGCACCCCGGAGCGGTCATTCAGCCGACCGCCGGGGGAACGCTCCATTACAGGGTCGCCCTGAGGTCTCCGGTTCCGGTCGAGCATCTTGAAATCGTCGCGAACGGGAAGGTGCTGAAGGCGTTCGACCTCACTGGAAATCGCCAGGTCTTCGACGCCGAGGGCGACATCGACACCGGTAATTCGAGCTGGCTCGTTCTTCGCGCGTGGAACCGGGGTTCGGATCCCGAAGTCCTCGACATCTACCCTTATGCGACCACCAGTCCGATCTACCTCGAGCTCTCCTCGGGCCGTCCGGAAGACCCTGAAGACGCAGCCTATTTCGTAAGCTGGCTCGATCGGGTCATCGCCGACGCTTCTGCGCGGACCGACTATCGTACCCCAGGCGAGCGAGGATGGGTGCTCGACTACCTGCGCAAGGCGCGAGAGCGCTACGCGGCGATCGCACGCTAAGTCGTCGGGAAGCGGTGCAGTCCCGGCGGGCAGCGCCGAGGATCAAAGCAGGCAAAGGGCATCGATCGGGACGATCTTCGGTCGCCAAGCCTCTGCGAAGGCCCGAGGCCACTCACCAAAGGTGTCCGTGCTCCTCAGGCACCCTGGGGAAGACCCGCCTTCGGGGGCACCGCGACGAGTCTTCCCCTTCGAGGGTTTTAAGCGGGTTTCTCCCCAGAACCGCTTGCAGTCGCTCTCGGGGGAAAGCGGCCGCGCCCGCTGGGTATCATCGGCGATATGGCTGTGAAGCAGCAGAACCTTACCAATGTGGCGACATCGTTGGATTTCAATGTGTTAGAGATAAGCTTCACTCAAGCATGAGAAACTCTTCCATGGTCGCGCGGCCCGCGGGAGTGAGTTGGGCGCAGATTGCGCGCCGGTCGGAAATGGACTCGCCAATTTCCAAAAGGCCCTTGTCGCACAGGTAACGAATCCATCGTATCGCGGAGGAATGGGGAATGCCCGCGGCGCTTGCGAGTTTGCTGAGCGAGGTCTCCTTCTGTCCGGACCGAACGTAAAGGGAGAGGAGCAGGTCGAAGGCGGGCTCACCGACCATCGAACGGCCGAACAGCCGCTCGCGGGAATTGCGGACCCTCAGCATCGATCGGGCCCGCTCCAGCAGTTCCTCGGACGGCTGATTGGTCGAGAAATCCTCTTGAGGTCGGAGCCACGGCGGCGCCACCGAAAGGGAATTCTCGGAGTCCAAAGATTCAGGGTGCGCCACAATCCACTCGGCGGCCATCTCTCCGGTCGCTTCAACGTCGAAGTTCCAGCCGACGAAGCGCGCGGGCCTTCCATCGCACTCGACCGGGCGGCCGATGCCGAGCACCAGCTGGATGCAACCATCCGCGTGGATGGTTCGAAAGCGCTCGGCGTAGGGAGACCGGTTCGCAAGGCTAGCGGTGAGGGCATGATGTACCGCCACCACATCGTCGGGATGGAGCCGCCCCTGCCATTCGCTCTGGGTCAGCCGGCCGCTGCAATCCGGGCCAAGACCGAACATCGTCCTGCTGAGGCGGCACAGCGCCAGGACGCCTGTCGAGAGGTCGAGGTCCCAGCAACCCGCGGGCATGGTGGAGTTGATCATCGACACTTCACCGGCAGCTTGGCACTCACGTCGGCCGCGACTGTGCGATTGCTAGTGTCGTCGAGCCAACATTACAAATTCATTTCGAGGAAGGTTCCCGGTCCGGGAGACTCGCCTCAGATCATCTGCGCTTCGCGCTGAGTGTGGCCCGCCGACCAAGCGCCTGACCGCAGGAATCAAAGGCGTGATAAATTAATCGCGCAACTACTTAGCTTTCGCGCAACTATCGCGGTTTTCGCGCAAAGTCTCGTCTTGCGCGCAATAACATGGCGTTTCGTGCAAGAATGAAGCTTTCGCGCAACAAACTTGCGCGAAAGCCCGGGAAGTTGCGCGATCCTGCGCCGGAAGAGCCCTGTCGCGACCGCCGAGCGGACGGGAAGCCAGCGGCGCACTCATGGACAAGCTGCCGCTTTCCGCAGGCCCCTCCACAGCGCCGTCGATGCTCTCGCTTCGAAACGCAATTTTCGCGTTTTAAGGAAGCAATTTTCGCAATTTTCGTAAATTAAAGGACAAACATTATCGCCCAACGCGCGTTCAAAAGCCGGATCTCCATCGGCGCATTGCGACGATCGAGGCAGGGGACACCAAGAACGGCAACGCGCTTGGCGTCCCGCTGAACGAGGCGGCGATTGCCGTCCTCGAACGTCAGCGCGGCAAGCACGAGACGCGGGTGTTCACGTACAAGGGCAGCCCTTGAACAGCGCGAATACCCGGACCTGGCGCAAAGCCCTCAAGGCGTCCGGGATCAAGGACTTCAGGTGGCATGACCTGAGGCACGCCTGGGCCACGTGGCTGAGGCAGGCGGACGTTCCGACCTGGGTGCTTCAGGAGCTTGGGGGATGGAAGAGCGAGACTATGGTGCGCCGCTACGCGCATCTTTCGGTGAAGCACCTCCAGCCCTACGCCGACCAGCTGATTATGCCGGACACAATGGCAAAATCGACTAAGTCGTTGGAAGCGCAAGAGAGGCCCGGACACGATTCAGGACACAATTCGGGCCGTCCAAGCTTACGCTTGGCGATAAGTAACTGAGTTAAGTACCTGAGAAGAAGTGGTGGACGCACTAGGGCTCGAACCTAGGACCCGCTGATTAA
>DASZYL010000010.1:0-4029 GCA_035545385.1 Sphingomicrobium sp.
GCGGAAAAGTTCAAGTCATGGAGAAGAGGGAAGAAATTCCCTCTTCTTTCCGTTTCAGGGGCGAAGAAGATTTTTGGGCCTTAGGCCTTTAACTACCGGAACTTACGGCTAAAAGAATTCACCATGAGCAACAGCAAGACCAGCAGCGCGCCCAAGGCCGCAACCAAGAAGGCTGCGCCGGCCGCCGGCGCGAATCGTCCCACTGCACAAGCTGCCAGTCCACAGCAGCCGGCACGCCGTCCAAGCACGGTCGACGAGGCGATTGCCAAGGCACAGCACGGCAGGGTCAACGTGACCCCGGCCAAGGCGATCGAGATGGCCGGCCAGCTCTACTCGAGGCGCCAGTATGCGCAGGCCGAGCGCGTCTGCCGCCAGATCATTGGCGCGCGGCCAGGAAATGCCGACGCCCACAACATCCTCGGCGTGTCGCTCGCCGCGCTCGGGAACAGCAAGGAGGCTGTCGCCGAGCTCAGGCGCGCGATCAAGATCAACGGCCAGGCTCCGAGCTACCATGCCAATCTCGGCGAGATCCTTCGCCAGTCGGGCAAGCTCGACGAAGCCGCCGAAGCCCTCGAGGCAGCGATCAAGCTCGATCCCAACAATGCTCAGGCGCTGAACAACCTCGGGATCATCCAGTACGAGCGCAAGCAGTTCGCCAAGGCCGTCGAATCGTACAAGCGCGCGCTCGAAGCCAATCCGAACATGCCCGAAGCGCTGAACAATCTCGGCAATGCCTCGCGCATGACCGGCGATATCGACGGCGCGCTCCATGCCTACCAGGAAGCGCTGACCCAGCGGGCGGTCTACCCGGAGGTCTACAACAACCTTGGAACGCTCCTCCAGCAGGACCGCAAGTTCGAGGAAGCCGAGCACGCCCTTCGCAAGGCGATCCAGCAGAACGGACGCTACGTCGAGGCCCATAACAATCTCGCGACCCTGCTGTTCGGGCAGAAGAACGAGGTCGAGGCGCTCCGAATCCTCGGCGAAGCGCTGAAGTTCGCCCCGAAGAACGTCCAGACCCTGCTCCTTACGGCGAAGATCCAGCTGAAGCGCAACAACCTCCAGGCGGCCGAGCAGGCAGCGCGGCTCGCGCTCAACGAAGAGCCCGAGAACCCCGAGGCGCTGACGCTTCTCGGCCAGGTGCTCCACGAGACCGACCGTTACGACGAGGCCATCAACGTCCTCGAGCAGGCACTCAAGAAGGCTCCCGAGAGCCCCGAGGCGCTGAACTTCTACGGCGTCGCACTGAAGTCCGTCGGCCGTCTCGACGAGGCGCGCGAGTACATCCTCAAGGCGCTGAAGCTCAACGATTCGATGTACGGCGCCTATGCCAACCTCAATGACCTGGTCGACTTCTCCGAAGGCGTCGGCGAGGAATTGTTCAATCGCATGGACGCGATCTTCGAATCGGTCAAAAACCCCGAAGCGGACCAGTTCCTCGCGCTTCATTTCGCCTATGCGAAGGCTCTCGACGACCGCGGCCAGCACGAGAAGGCGCTCGACCATTACATCACTGGCGGCCGGATGAAGCGCGCCCAGCTCGACTACAAGGAATCGGATACCCACGGCTTCTTCGATTCGATCCGGGCCGCCTTCCCCAAGGAGGTGTTCGAGAACCGCAAGTTCGAGGGCCTGGACGACGACCGTCCCGTGTTCATCGTCGGCATGCCGCGCTCGGGTTCGACCCTCGTCGAGCAGATCCTCTCGAGCCACCCCGACATCTACGGCGCTGGCGAGGTCAAATATCTGGCGAGGGCTCTTGGCCAGCTTCGCGACCGCTTCCCCTCGCTCCCGAAATATCCGGAGATGATGGGCAAGATCACGCCCGCTCAGATCGACATCGTCGCGAAGAACTACCAGCAGGCGCTCTCCACGGGGGCCGGCGATTCGAAGCGGATCACCGACAAGCTGCTGACCAACTATTTCTTCCTCGGTCTCATCAACTTGATGTTCCCCAAGGCGAAGGTCATCCACACCCGCCGCGACCCCGTCGACACCTGCCTCAGCGGCTTCACGAAGCTGTTCAAGGACGACATGCCGCACAGCTACGACCTCTCCGAGCTCGGCCGCTATTACGGCAAGTATCGTGAGCTCATGGAGCATTGGGAGAAGGTCCTTCCCGAGGGATTCCTGACCACGGTCGACTATGAGAACGTGGTCGCGGATACCGAGAAGGAGGCGAAGCGGCTGATCGAGTTCCTGGGCCTGCCCTGGAACGAGAAGTGCGTCGAATTCCACAAGTCCGACCGCCCGGTGAAGACTGCTAGCGTCGCCCAGGTTCGCAAGCCGATCTACAAGACCTCGGTGCAGCGGTGGAAGAAGTACGGCCCCGGCCTTCAGCCGCTGGTGGACGCGATCGGCGGCAAGTCCGAGAAAGAGGCGTCCAAGCCCAAGGGCAAGGCCAAGGTCAAAGAGAACGCCTGACCATTCGACGGCCGCGGCGCGCGTGCTAAGGCGCGCGCCGAAGACCTGAAGCGGGGACCATCCTAAGCGTGCGCGTACTCACGCATCTCGACCGGCTCGAGGCCGAAAGCATCCACATCCTGCGCGAGACCGTCGCGGAGGCGGATAAGCCCGTGATGCTTTATTCGATCGGCAAGGATTCGGCGGTGATGCTGCACCTTGCCCGAAAGGCGTTCTTCCCGAGCCCGCTTCCATTCCCGCTCCTCCATGTCGACACGACATGGAAGTTCAGGGACATGTACGCGCTTCGCGACAAGGTCGGGGCCGAATCGGGCACGGAGCTCATCGTGTACCGGAATCCCGAAGCCGAGCGGCAGGGCATAAACCCGTTCGACCACGGGCCGCTCCACACCGACATGTGGAAGACGGAAGGCCTCAAGCAGGCGCTCGACAAATATGGTTTCGATGCGGCCTTCGGCGGTGCCCGCCGGGACGAGGAGAAAAGCCGGGCCAAGGAGCGCGTGTTCAGCTTCAGGGACCGCAATCATCGCTGGGACCCGAAGCGCCAGCGGCCCGAGCTCTGGTCGCTCTACAACGTGAAGAAGAACAAGGGCGAGAGCATGCGTGTCTTCCCCTTGTCCAACTGGACCGAGCTCGACGTCTGGCAATATATCATGCGCGAGGGGATCGAGATCGTGCCGCTCTATTTCGCGGCCGAGCGCCCGACCGTCGAACGCGACGGCCTCCTCCTCATGGTCGACGACGAACGCTTTCCACTCGACGGTGACAAGCCGGTGATGCGCAAGGTCCGCTTCCGCACGCTCGGCTGCTATCCGCTCTCGGGAGCGGTCGAGAGCGATGCGGAAACGATCGAGGACATCGTTGCCGAAATGCTTCTCACGAAGACGAGCGAGCGCCAGGGGAGAGCCATTGACCGGGACGCCGGCGCCGCTTCGATGGAGAAGAAGAAGCAAGAGGGCTATTTCTGATGAGCCGCCCTCTTGAATCGGACCAGGACCTCATCAGGAGCGACGTTCGCGCCTGGCTCGCCGAGCAGGAGCAGAAGGAGCTCCTGAGGTTCATCACCTGCGGCTCCGTCGACGACGGCAAGTCGACCCTCATCGGGCGACTTCTCTACGAATCGAAACAGATCTTCGACGACCAGCTCGAGGCACTCGAGAGCGACAGCAAGCGCCATGGCACGCAAGGGGCGAAGATCGATTTCGCACTTCTCGTCGACGGCCTTTCCGCCGAGCGCGAGCAGGGAATCACGATCGACGTCGCCTATCGGTTCTTCACGAGCGCGAAGCGCAAGTTCATCGTCGCCGACACCCCGGGGCACGAACAATATACAAGGAACATGGTGACCGGCGCCTCCACCGCCGACCTTGCCGTCCTCCTTGTCGATGCGCGCAAGGGCGTTTTGACCCAGACGCGCCGGCACTCCTATCTCGCCAAGCTCGTCGGCATCCGCCGTTTCGTGCTCGCGATCAACAAGATGGACCTCGTGAACTACGACCGCGAGGCATTCGAGGCCATCTCGGCGGACTACCGGGAGTTCGCCGGGCAGATCGGGATCGAGGACTGGCTCGCGATTCCCGTTTCGGGCCTCAACGGCGACAACAT
>DASZYL010000011.1:0-7311 GCA_035545385.1 Sphingomicrobium sp.
CTTACCCAGACGCCACCCAAAGGTTTCCGTGCTTTGTGTAGGCCAGGATAAAAGCCCCTTGCGGAAGGGGTGGAGCCGCTTGCGTGACTCGAACACGCGACCCCATCATTACGAATGATGTGCTCTACCAGCTGAGCTAAAGCGGCTTGGCTCTTTCGGAGGTGGCGCCCCCTAACAGCGCTCCGCTCCATGAGCAAGCGGCTGATGCGGCTGCTCAAGCCCGACATTTATGCTTAACGCTTTGGTAACGCCGCTCGGCCATTTTCCGCTCGATCTGGAGGGATGTGGGGCCCGAGAGCGTAATGGACAGTTTTCGAGAGCATTCGAGCGACTTCGACTTGCCGGCGGCCACGGAAGCGCCAGCACCTTCGAACGACGTCACGGCCGCGATCGGCACCGACGAACGCCGGATGCACGTCCGTGCCTACAATTACTGGGTTTCGCTCCTCGACGGTCGTGACTTTCCCTCGATCGAGGACCTCGAGCCTGCGGACGTCAGCGATTTTGCGGTAAACAGCGTCCTCCTCGATTTCACCTGCGGGCGCGACAATCCCGCGATCCCCTACATCGGGGCAGCGATCCGCGACGAATGCGGTCTCGACGACGATACCGGGACGATCTCCGACGTTCCGAGCCGATCGCTCCTCTCGCGCCTCACCGATCATTACATGCAGATCATCGCCAACCGGGCGCCGATCGGCTTCGAGGCCGAGTTCGCGAACCAGCGAGCCGAGACGATCTGCTATCGCGGGATCCTGATGCCCTTCTCCTCCGATGGAGAGACTATCGACTTCATCTACGGGGTGATCAACTGGAAGAACGTCAACGCCCAACTCCAGAATGGAGAGCAGAAGTCGGCACCGGTCGACCTACCAGTCATCGAATTCCAGGACCCGGAGTCCGAGGACGTTGACGAGCAGCCGCTCGAACTCACCGACGCAATCGCCGAAGAGCCGCTCGAGCTCGTCGAGCCGTTCGTCGAAGAACCGCTGGAGCTCACCGACGCGCTTCCCGCAGATCCGCTCGAGCTCACCGACATCGCCGAAGAGCCTGCGCCAGCGCCGGTCGCCCGGCCGCACGGCCCGGTCGAAATCGGCGGCATCGCCGACGTCCATGACGGCGGCGTAGTCCATTTCTCCTGGGAGGATGGTCCGCTTGCGGACGTCGAATCCGGGGAGCTTCCAAGCGTCGAGCTCGACGAGAATGCGGGTCTTGCCGACCGGCTGTGGGCCGCGCGCGAAACGGCCGACGCGGTCAAGGCCGGGGAAGGCCGCACCCGTGTCGCCCTCTACCGGGCATTGTCGCTCGCTTACGATTTCGCGCTCGCGACGCGGGAGAACCCCGAGGAATATGCCGAGCTCCTCGAGGAATCGGGAATGAAAGCGCAGGCCCGCGCCCCGATGACCCCGATCGTGAAACTCGTGTTCGGAATCGACTATGACAAGGCGCGCCTTACCGAGTTCGCTGCGGCGCTCTCCTTCGCGCTCCGCCAGGACATCGAGCTTGGCGGCTTCCAGGACTTCATCGAGAAGCAGCCAGGCGGGCTGAAGGCCCTCGTCGCGGCCGAGCGCCAGGCCAGGCGGCCCGAGTCCAGGCCCGACACCAAGGGCGAGGTCGCCCGCGTCCGGCTGCGCAGCGCTCCCACGATTTCGCTCGCCGACGTACCCGCGGAAGAGGAATTCGCGGTCGTGGTCACGCGCCGAGGCGCCGACGGCCGGCACGAGCCCGTCGCCATCGTCGAGGACGAGGCGCTCGTCGAACGCGCGATCCGCGGCACTCTCTAGGCGCCGGCTTTTCGCTCAACAGCCGGGGTTGTTCGGTTCGGGAGGGCAGGTCTATAGGCCCGCCAGCCACAGTCCCCGGAGCACAAATTTCCATGACGGCCCATACGCGCCTGGACCCGCCGCTGGTCGAGTCGATCCGAAAGGCGCTGACCGGACACGCACTTCCCGGTGAAACCCAGGGCCTCTCGCGCGAAGCCGAGCGCGAGGCGGCCGAGTTCATCGCCGATGTCGCGGCATCGCGCCGTCGCGGCGAGCTTGCCTTGAGGATCGAGTCCGTGGGCGGCGAAGCCGGACGGCGCCGGATGCGCATCGCGATCATCAACGACGACATGCCGTTCCTCGTGGATTCGGTCGCCAATGCGGTCGCAGCAAGGCAGCTCACAATCCACCGGCTGCTCCACCCCGTGGTCTGCGTCGAGCGGGACGACAAGGGTGAACTCCAGAGCGTCGAACCCCTGTGCAGCGACAAGGACCGCCGCGAGTCGATGATGTACCTCGAGCTCGACCGCGCCGATGCGCGCGGTCGGCAGGAGCTCGCGGCCGACCTTCGCCGGGTGCTCCACGATGTCCGGCTCGCGGTCCGCGACTGGAAGGCCCTCCAGGCGCGGATGCGCGCCGATGCTGCCGAGGCCCCGCCCGAGGGTTCGGCACTCCTCAACTGGTTCGCCGACGGGGGAATGACCCTCCTCGGCTACCATGTCGAGAAGCCCTACGAGGCGCCGTCCGAAGCGCTCGGCATCTTCAGTATCCCGGGCGCCCCGACGGACGAGGGCGGCTGCCTCGGCGCGATGCGCTATTTCGAAGAGGGCGGCGAGGTGCCGCTGATGGCCAAGGCCGAGCGCAAGTCCACCGTCCACCGGAGGGTGCCTCTGGACCTCGTGGTCGTCCCGAAGAAGGAAGGGGACAAGGTCGTCGGCATCGGAGTCCACGCGGGGCTGTGGACAAGCGAGGCCTTGAGAGTCCCGCCGGAGGAAGTGCCGGTTCTCCGCGAGAGGCTGAAGCAGCTCGACCGCGACTTCGGCTTCGACCCCAAGGGCCATTCGGGCAAGGCCCTGCGCCACGCGGTCGCATCGCTCCCGCGCGACCTCGTCATCGCGAGCGATTACCAGTCGCTGCGCGAACTGGTGATGATGGCGATGTCGCTGGCGGACCGGCCGCGCCCCGCGCTTCTCCAGGTTCGAAGCATCCTCAAGGGCCAGCTGTTCACCTTCGTCTGGCTCCCGCGCGAGGAACTGAGCACGACCCGGCGGCTCGCGATCGCGAGGCTCCTCCAGAACGAGGTCGGACGCGAGATCACGAGCTGGTCGGTGGAGCTCGGCGACGCCGACCTCGCGCTCATCCGCTACACCCAATATATCGACGAGGAAGCCCCGCAGCCCGACGCCGAAGCCCTCGACGCGGCGGTCGTCGAAATGGTCCGCGGCTGGGCTCCGGCGGTCGAAGCCGAGCTCATCAGCGCGGCGGGAGTGCCCCGGGCGACGCGCCTTGCGCTGACCTATATCGGCGCCTTTCCCGACAGCTACCGCTCGAGAAGCGCGCCCGAGGAGGCCGCTGCCGACATCCTGCGCCTTTCCGACCTGTCCGACGATTCGGACCGCGACGTCCGGATTTCGCGGATCGAGAGTGACGCTCCGCGCCAGCTTCGCCTCAAGATGTACCGCTCGAGCGGCCTCATCCCGCTGTCCGAGGCCGTTCCGGTCCTCGAGAATTTCGGGTTCCGGGTCCTCGAAGAGCTTCCGACCGAGCTCGCCGACGGGATCGGCTTCATTCACGACTTCCACGTCGAGGTCGGGCTCGAGGCGGACCTCGATTCGATCCTCGAGCGCTCGGCCGAGATCGAGCGGGCCATCGCCAACGTCCTGTGCGGCGGGGCCGAGGACGACGAGTTCAACCAGCTCGTCCTCTACGCGGGTCTCGACACGCAGGCGGTCGTCTGGCTTCGCGCCTGGTTCCGCTACCTGCGCCAGACCGGAAGCAGCTTCGGCCTCGTCACCGTCGTCGATGCGCTTCGCCGTGCGCCCAATGCGACCCGGGCGCTCATCGGGCTCTTCGTCGCGGCGCACGATCCCTCGGGGACGAAGCGCGACGAGCGCATCGCCGATTATCGCGACCAGCTCGATCGCTCGCTCGCCAAGGTCCGCTCGATCGACGACGACCGGATCCTGAGGCGCCTTCGGGCGCTGGTCCTCGCGATCGTCAGGACCAACGCCTTCGCTCCCGCCGCCGAGGAAGCGCTCGCGTTCAAGATCAATTCCTCCGAGGTGCCGGGACTTCCCGCTCCCGTGCCGTGGCGCGAGATCTGGGTCTACAGCCCGCGCATCGAGGGAATTCACCTGCGCGGCGGGCCGGTGGCTCGCGGCGGCATTCGCTGGTCGGACCGGCGCGACGATTTCAGGACCGAGATCCTGGGCCTGATGAAGGCGCAGCTCGTCAAGAACGCGGTCATCGTTCCGACCGGCGCCAAGGGCGGCTTCTATCCCAAGCAGCTCCCGGCCATGTCGAACCGCGACTCCTGGCTCGCGGAAGGGACCGAGAGCTACCAGATCTTCATCCGTTCGCTGCTCTCGATCACCGACAACCTCGTCAACGACAAGGTCGTGCACCCCGAAGGCGTCGTCATTCACGACGGGGACGACCCCTATTTCGTCGTCGCCGCCGACAAGGGGACCGCGACCTTCTCGGACATCGCCAATTCGATCGCCCTCGAACGTGGCTTCTGGCTCGGCGACGCCTTCGCCAGCGGCGGATCGAACGGCTACGACCACAAGGCGATGGGGATCACCGCGCGCGGCGCCTGGATCTCGGTCCAGCGCCATTTCCTCGAGATGGGCGTCGACGTCCAGTCGGACGAGGTGACCGTCGCCGGGTGCGGCGACATGTCGGGCGACGTTTTCGGAAACGGGATGCTCCTGTCGCAATCGCTGAAGCTCATCGCCGCATTCGACCACCGTCACATCTTCATCGACCCGAACCCTGACCCGGCGAAGAGCTGGGAGGAGCGAAAGCGGCTGTTCGAGCTCCCCCGTTCGAGCTGGGATGATTACGACCGGGCCCTGATCTCCAAGGGAGGCGGCGTCTTTCCGCGGACCGAGAAGTCGATCACGCTCAGCGCCGAAGCGCGCGCCGCGCTCGGCACCGAGGCGAAGGAGATGGAGCCCGCGGCGCTCATCAACGCGATCCTGAAAGCGCCGGTGGACCTTCTCTGGTTCGGCGGCATCGGAACCTACATCAAGGCCTCGACCCAGAGCCAGGCCGACGTCGGCGATCCCGGCAACGATGCGCTTCGTGCCGACGCCAGCGAGCTTCGGGCAAAGGTCGTCGGGGAGGGCGCGAACCTCGCCGTCACCCAGGCCGGGCGGATCGAGTTCGCCGACCGTGGCGGACGGATCAACACCGACTTCATCGACAACAGCGCGGGCGTCGACTGTTCCGACAATGAAGTGAACATCAAGATCCCGCTCAATCGCGAGCTGAGGGAAGGGGTGCTGACGCTCGACAAGCGCAACAGCCTTCTTGCCCGGATGACCGACGAGGTCGCGGAGCTCGTTCTCGAGGACAACCGGCTTCAGACGCTCGCGCTGTCGGTTGCCGAGGCGGGCGGTTCGACCGCCCTCCCGGCGCAGGTCCGGACAATCGAGCTCCTGGAAGCCTCGGGAAAGCTCGACCGGAAGGTCGAGGGACTCGTCTCGAGCGAGGAACTGCTACGCCGCGCGCAGGAAAACCGTGGACTGACGCGTCCCGAGCTCGCGGTCGTCCTCTCGATTTCCAAGATCGTCCTCCAGGACGCGGCAGAGGACCTCAAGCTCTCCGAGGACCCGCTTCTCGAACCCGAATTGTTCGCGGCCTTTCCAAAGCCGATGCGCAAGGCGCATGCCGAGGCCATTCGCGCACACCGGCTGCGCAACGAGATCATCGCGACCAAGGTCGCGAACCGGCTCGTCAACCGCCTGGGGCCGGGCGTCGCCTTCGACCTCACGGAGGAGGAAGGCGCCTCGCTCCAGCAGGTCATCTCGGCCTTCCTCGTCACCGAGCGGCTCCTCGACCTCGACAAGCTCTGGACCGAGATCGAGGAGGCGGTGCTGCCGGAGACGGTGCGCATCGAACTGTTCTCGATCGCCGCCTCGAGCATCACCGCGCACATCGCAGACGTCCTTCGTGCGGCGAGCGGCGAGATGCGCGTCTCGGCGCTGTGCGAGATGCTCGAACCCGGGGTCCGGAAGATCTCCGCTGCGGCGACCAAGCTCATCCGGTCGGAAGTCCGCAACGAGGCCGCTGCCCGCCGCGACCGGCTGCTGGCGCTCGGCGCGAGCGAGGAGATCGTCCGCGGGCTGGTCCGGCTCTACGAGCTCGACGGGGTCTTCGGGATCGCCGCGCTCGCGGCCCACCAGGAGATCGACGAGCTCGGAGTCACTCGCGCCTACACGCGGCTCGGCGAGGCGCTTGGGCTCGACTGGGCCCAGCAGCAGGTCGCGCGATTCGTCCCGGGCGACCAGTGGGAACGCCTTCTCACCGCCGGTCTCGCGCGCGACTTCGAGCAGCTTCGGATCGAGTTCCTGTCGCGCTGCCGCGGCGAGGAGCTCGACCAGTGCGTAGACTCCTGGATCGAGCACCATCATGCTCGGATCGAGCAGTTCCGCGAGCTGGTCAGGCGGGCGAGGAGCGAGGGGAATGTGAGCGCTCCGATGCTCGCCCAGATCGCCGGGCAGGCGAGGATCCTCCTCGGTCGCTAGGGACTGGGCCTTCGGGCGCGCTCACTGAAGAGCCACTGCCTGATCGCGGACGTGAGGTTCGGCGGTTCGTCGGCATCGAGCCTCGCAGCGTCGATCTTTGCGACGAGGGCATTGACCGCACAGCCGCGCTCCCTCGCGGCGCCTTCGAGCGCTCGCCAGAACATCGGCTCGAGGCTGATCGACGTCTGGTGGCCGGCGATCAGCACCGAGCGTTTCTTGGGCGGAGCATAGTCCGCCATCAGTACATGTGCTGGCCGCCGTTGATCGACAGGGTCGAGCCGGTGATGAAGCCGCCGTTCTCGTCGACGAGGAAGGCGACGCCGCGAGCGATCTCCTCGGCATGACCGAGGCGCCCGACGGGGATCTTCGCGACGATCTTCGCAAGGACGTCCTCGGGCACTGCGGCGACCATGTCGGTGTCGATATAACCAGGAGCGATGGCGTTGACGGTGACCCCGGAGCGCGCGCCCTCCTGGGCAAGCGCCTTGGTAAATCCATGGATGCCGGACTTTGCAGCGGCATAGTTCACCTGGCCATATTGGCCGGCCTGGCCGTTGATCGAGCCGATGTTGACGATCCGGCCGTACTTGCGGCCGACCATTCCCTCGAACACGGCCTTTGCCATGTTGAAGCACCCGCCAAGGTTGGTGTCGATGACGTCCTGCCATTTCTGGTGGTCCATCTTCCGGATCGTCGTGTCGCGCGTGATTCCGGCATTGTTCACGAGGACGTCGACTGGGCCGAGCTCGGCCTCGACCTGGCGAACGCCCTCCTGGCACGCATCATAGTCGGACACG
>DASZYL010000012.1:0-5062 GCA_035545385.1 Sphingomicrobium sp.
TGCGCTGCCGATCGCGGCCGATGTCGCGCGGGGCGTGACCCGGCTGTTCTGCCGCCAGGACCTGTTCGCGATCTGCGAGATGCCGCTTCCCAACGGCCGGCGCGCCGATCTGATGGCAATCGATTCCAAGGGCGGGCTGACGATCGTCGAGATCAAGGTCGCAAAGTCCGATCTTCTCGGTGACGGCAAGTGGACAGACTATCTCGAATATTGCGACCGGTTCTTCTGGGCTGTCCCCGCGCATCTCGCGCACATTCTCGAGGAAGAGCGGTATCTCCCGGGAGACGCGGGCCTCATCGTCGCCGACCGCTACGACGCGGCGATCGTCCGCCAGGCCGCGCATCGACCCCTCGCCCCTGCGCGTCGAAAGGCCGAGCTGCTCCGCTTCGCGCGCCGCGCGGCCCGCAGGCTCGCGGCGCAGATCGATCCGTCGCTCGGCGATTTCAATTAGCGGCCGTCGAGGCCGCTTTGGGCTTCTTGTCGTTGATCAGCTTCTGGATATCGCGCGAGCGATTGTCGCGGTTGGCGTAGTCGCGCGCCGAATAGCCCGCGACATTGTCGGTCCGGTCCGGATCCGCGCCCGCCGCGAGCAGCTCCTTCACCATCCTTGCGTCCCGCCTTTGAACGGCGATGATCAGCGCCGTTTCCCCCGACCTGTTCGTCGCGTCGACCTTCGCGCCGAGGCTGAGCAGCCAGCCAGTGGCGTCGTCAAAGCCCGCCTTGGCGGCGGTGATCAGGGGAGTATCTCCGCCCGAGCCCTGCACGTTCGGATCCGCCCCTCGATTGAGGAGGAACCCGGTCCAGTCCGGGTCCGAGGCCCGAATGGAAATGATGAGCCCGGTGTCGCCCTTGTCGTCCTTGGTATCGATGATCGTCGGGTGGCTGGCGATCAGCTGGACGGCCTTGTTGCCGTCACGCTTCTGCACTGCTTCCAGAAAATCATGGCCGTCATTGCCGCCGAGCTGGGCGACGGCAGGTGTCGAAAGCAGCGCGAGCACGCTGGCGGCAACAGCGATTCTGAACGACTTCATGGACTTAGCCTCAAGATTCCCCGCTTGATCGGGATCGATTAGCAGAGCAAGGCTCGACTTGTCATGAACAGTGCCGGTCGTTTCTGGGAAAAACCGTTGAGTTCGCTCGACCGCGGCGAGTGGGAGGCGCTGTGCGACGGGTGCGGACGGTGCTGCGTCCACAAGCTCGAGGACGAAGAGACTGGCATCCTCTACGCGACCAACGTCGCCTGCAAGCTGCTCGATCGGCGCAATGGGCGGTGCCTCGACTACAAGCACCGGATGAAGCGGGTGTCCGATTGCGTGAGGCTCGACCGCAAGAACCTGGACGGGCTGGACTGGCTTCCGGAGACCTGCGCCTATCGCCTCCGCGCTTCAGGGGAGCCTCTCCCCGACTGGCATTACCTCGTTTCCGGGAGCCACGAGACCGTGCACGAGGCGGGCCAGTCGACGCGCGGCTGGACGGTCAGCGAGGAGGAAGCTGGCGAGCTCGAGTATCATGTGGTCGACCGGCCGCTCTGAGGCGTCGCTCGAGGCGGCGCTCCCGCTCCCCATCGAAATCCGGCGCCTGCGCAGCGCGAGGCGCCTACGCTTACGATTCGATGATGCCTCGGGCATCCTCAAGCTCACCTGCCCCTTGAGGACGAGCCGCCGGAGCGCGCTCGCATGGGCCCTCGATCAGCGCGAATGGATCGATGCGCAGCTCGCGAGAGCCGAACCCGGCGAGCCTTTCGCCCAGGGAGCGCTCTTTCCGCTCGAGGGGAGGGAGGTCCAGATCATCTGGAACGAAAGCTGGCAGCGCACTCCAGGACTTGCAGGAGGAGAGCTTCGCTGCGGCGGACCCGAAGCTGGCCTTGCAAGGCGGATAGAAGCCTTTCTCAAGCGCCGAGCGCGCGACGTCATGTCGCTGGACATTGCCGAATATTCGGCCGCGGCTGATGTCAAACCACGCTCGGTGACCATCGGCGACGCCGCAACGCGCTGGGGCAGCTGCTCCTCGCAGGGACGGATAAGGATGAGCTGGAGGCTGATCCTCGCTCCGCCCGAGGTCCGTCGTTACGTCGCGGCCCACGAGGTCGCTCACCTCGTCCATCTGAACCACGGAGCGGACTTCAAGGCGCTCGAGGCCCGCCTCTACGGCCCGGGAATCTCGGAAGCGAAGGCCGCGCTACGTCGAATAGGGCCGCGGCTGCGTCGGGTCGGGCGGGGGCGGTGACCTCGGCTGCGGCTGCTGCGGGGGGATTCCCGGCTGGCGCGGCTGCGGAGGAGGCGGCACCCTTCGGATCTGGGGAGGCTGCTGCTGCCCGGGCGGGAATGCCTGGTCGAGTTCCTGTTGCGTCGGGGCGCCGGTTCCATCGGGTTGGATCATCGGCTGCTGCTGCGGATAGCCCTGGTCGAGTGGCGGAGCACTGATCGGCATTCCGTTCTCGTCGACCATCATCGGCCCGATGTCGTTGGTGTCGACCGCCTCGTCGCCATACATCTCCTCTTCCGGGGTCAGCTGCCAGTCGGGCATCGGGACCTGCGTCTGGAACTGCTCGACCGGACGGCGGGCGACAGCGACGCTCATGAAGTCGTGGAAGGCCCGGGCGGGCGCCGTTCCGCCCTGGAGGCCGCCGACCGGCTTGGCATCGTCCCGGCCCATCCACACCCCGGTCGTCAGTCCGCTCGAGAAGCCGATGAACCAGCCGTCCTTGTTGGATGACGTCGTTCCCGTCTTGCCGGCCACCGGCCGGCCGATCTGGGCCGCGCGTCCCGTTCCGGACAGCACCGCCGATTGCAAAAGGTCGGTCATCTCGGCCGCGACCCATGGCGCGACGAGGACCCGGCCCTCGTCGGAATCATGCTGGTAGAGAAGGCGCCCGTCCGCAGTCACCACGCGCCGGATCCCGTAGGGAGTGACGGCGACCCCGTTGTTCGAAACCGATGCAAAGGCTCGGGCCATCTCGATGAGCCTGACGTCGCTCGATCCCAGAACCATCGAGGGATAGGTCGAGATCGGAGTCGTGATCCCGAAGCGCCGCGCCATGTCGGCAATGGTCGAGAAGCCGACCTGCTGCCCGATCTTGGCGCTGATCGTGTTGATCGAGCGCGAGAAGGCTTCGCGAAGGGTGACCGGGCCGAGGTTCGTTCGGGTCGAATTGCGCGGGGTCCAGCCGTTGATCGTCACTGGCTCGTCGACGATCGTGTCGGTCGGCTTCATCCCGGATTCAAGCGCGGACAGATAGACGAAGAGCTTGAAGGCCGACCCCGGCTGGCGCTCCGCCTGGGTCGCGCGATTGTAGATCGAGTTCACATAATCCTTGCCGCCGACCATCGCTCGAACCGCTCCATCGCGGTCCAGCGCGACCAGCGCGCCTTGCGCGCCATCGGGGGCATTGGCGCGGATCGCCTTGTCGGCGGCGACCTGCATCCCCGGGTCGAGCGTCGTCCAGACGTCGATCGGATCGCTGGTCTGGTCGATCAGCGTGTCGAGCTGGGGAAGCGCCCAGTCGGTGAAATAGCGGACGCTGTTGTTGCTGGTCGTCTGCTGAACCCTGATGTCGGCGGGGTTCACCGCGGCGGCATCGCCGGCGCTGATGAAGCCGTTCCGAACCATCGTCTGGAGAACCACGCTCGATCGGTCCCGGGCGGCTTCCACGTCCGCGGTCGGAGAATAATTGGACGGCGCCTTGACGAGCCCCGCGATGATCGCGGCTTCGCCGAGGCTGAGGTGATCCGCGCCGTGCCCGAAGAACTTTCGCGAGGCAGCGTCGATTCCGTAGGCCCCGCCGCCGAAATAGACGCGGTTGAGGTAGAGCTCGAGGATCTGGTCCTTGCTGAACTTGCGCTCGAGCGCCATCGCCAGGATGGCCTCCTTGATCTTCCGAACGAAGCTTCGGTTGTTGGTCAGGAAGATGTTGCGCGCGAGCTGCTGGGTCAGGGTCGAGGTGGCGCTGACCTTGTGGTTCTTGACGGCGGCCGAGCCGACCGCGCGTGCGATGCCGATCGGGTCGACGCCGATGTGGCTTCGGAACCGACGGTCCTCGGTCGAGATGATCGCCGCGCGCATCTCGGGAGGAATCTGGTCATAGTTGAGCCAGCGCCCGAAGCTCGGACCGAGCTGGAGCAGGACCTGGCCGTTCGCCGCCCGGACCCGGATCATCTGGCCAAGGTCGTTACGCTTGGTGAGTTCGCCGTAGCTTGGGAGGTAGGCCGTCGCGACCGCGACAGCGACGACGAGGGCAAGGATCCCAAGGAGCGCCGCGTAGGCAAGGCCCTTCACTAGACGCATCAAAGTCGAACCCTTCTGGGAGCCTTGTCCGGAACGCTTTCGAGCCATTCAGGACAGCGGGATAGAAAGCTGAGCGTCGCGCGACAATAGGCCGCGCCGCTTCGATTGTTCGTCATTCAGGGCGATCGCGTAGGGGCAATGGTGTGGCGCCACTTGGGGTCTCGAAGGTTAGCCCACCATTAACCCTGTTTTAGGCGGTCCGCGCCTAGGTCGTTCACGATGGGCGTTCCAAAGGCTCCTGTCCTGCTGCTCGCGGGCCTCGCCGCAACCGCCGTCGGCTTTGCGCCGGCTGGCGGGCAGTGCCGCTTGTGCGCAAAGCCGACGACAGCATTGTCCCGGTCCGGCGACGATGATGGGATCAATCTCGAGATCGAGACAGACCTCAACTTCGACCGGCTCGTCGTCGGAAGCGCCGGGTCGGCCGCAGCGGTCATCCGGCCCGACGGGTCGACCGCCGCCGAGGGGAGCCTGGTTCGAGTGAGCCCGCGGGCGATGGTCGGAACGGCAAGGGTCCGCGGCACGCCCGGGCGGACCATCCGGGTCGAGCTTCCGCGGCGCATCGACCTCTTTTCGGTGAGTGGCGGCAGAATCAGCGTCGACGAGGTCGTCAGCGACCTTCCCTCGCTTCCAAGGCTGGATTCGGCCGGTACGCTCACCTTCCGCTTCGGCGGGCGCGTGCAGATCAGTGGCGATTCGGACGGCGACTATCGCGGCGACATGCCGATCACCGTCGAATATCAATAGCCTCGGGACCCGCCTTCTGGCGCGCCCTCCAAGT
>DASZYL010000013.1:0-8120 GCA_035545385.1 Sphingomicrobium sp.
GTAATGACTTCGGGCTTGAACGAAGCGAGCCTGTCGAGGAGAGGCTCAAGCAACTTGGGATCGAGCGGCTTTGGAAGCTGCGAGAGGTGCGGCGTCCCAAGGACCAGGATTTCAGCCGGCTTGCCGGCGATTTCGTTCCTGTGGCTGCGCGGGTCGAAAGCGGGGGCGGCGGGAGCAAAGGCCTGTGCGGCGAGCGCGATCAAGACAAACATGGGCAGGTTTCCTGAACAGTCAGCGCTGTATTACATCTGTATATCACCTAGGCAAGCGGCTTGCACTGCGCTGCGGTGAGACTAGGGCGCGCTGAATGACTTCGGACCGCACCTTCAGAGCGGCACTCCTGGTGATCGGCGACGAGATCCTCTCGGGCCGGACCCAGGACAAGAATGTCGCGCAGGTCGCGATCTGGCTGAACGAACAGGGAATCCGGCTTGCGGAAGTCAGGGTCGTTCCCGACGACATCGACATCATCGCACAGGCGGTGAACGCCCTTCGCTCGACGCACGATTATCTTTTCACGACCGGGGGCATCGGGCCGACGCACGACGACATCACCGTCGACGCGGTCGCCGCGGCTTTCAAAGTGCCGGTCGTCGTCCATGAAGGCGCGCGCCAGATCCTCGCCGATTATTATCGCGACCGGCCCGGCGGACTGACCGAGGCGAGGCTGAGAATGGCGAGGGTGCCGAAGGGCGCGGACCTTCTCAGAAATCCGAGCTCTGGGGCGCCGGGCATCAGGATGGACAATGTCTATATCCTTGCAGGAGTGCCGAGCATCGCCGCCAGCATGCTCGAAGCCCTGAGCGGCGAGCTCGAGGGGGGACGTCCGGTCGTCTCGGTCACGGTCGGGGCACGAGCGCCCGAAAGCGACGTCGCGGACCTCCTTCGCGAAACCGAAGAAGCGAACCCTGGAGTCGCGATCGGAAGCTATCCCTTCTTCAAGGACGGAAGGTACGGTTCGAATTTCGTGATCCGGTCCGAGGATGTCGAGCTCGCCAGGGCGACCGGCAACGAGCTCGTCGAGCGCCTGAGGGCGGCAGGGTTCGAGCCGGTCGAAGGCGGGATTTAGGAACCTTTCGAGCAAAGCCTCGAGTTATGCGCTAACGCCGCGAGCGAATGCACTGCCCAAGCGGCGTTGACTGGAATCGGCGGCGAACCTAACTGACGCTCCGGCAGGCGCGGGTATGATGTAATGGTAGCCTGTCAGCTTCCCAAGCTGAACGCACGGGTTCGATTCCCGTTACCCGCTCCATCGAACCCATCCCCGAGCGAGAATGGGCGTCAACCCACCTCGTTCCGATATTCGAAGAGATGATGCTCGCGATAAAGGCCGGCCCGCCTGAAAGGGCTGTTGGCGACCAGGGCTTCGGCCGCTTCGAAGTCGCTTGCTTCGAAAATCATCATCATCCCAACGCGCTTTCCCTCGTCGTCGCGAAGTGCGCCGGCCGCGCTGATCGGGACGAAGGGTTGCTGAAGGAAGGACGTCGTCTCGATCTGGACTTCCTGGTCGGGTTTGGAGCCCTCCTTGAGGATTCCGAGCCACACGAATTGCATTGGCGATCTCCAGCCACTCGCCCCCGCTAACGAGCAGTCGATGCTCCGTCGGCGCGGGCAAAGTCAACGAAGGGGGAGGAATTGGAACGTTTCCGGGCTTGAGCGGTTGCTTAATATAAGCAGGCTTACTATATCCGTTGTGCGACGCAACTGGATTCGAGCAAGGTGGAAACACTCCCATTCAAGATTGGAGAGGCAGCGCACGCGCTGCGCAAGGCCTTCGATCGCCGAGCGGTCGGCCTTGGCGTTACTCGCGCGCAGTGGAAGGTGCTGTTCCGGCTGGACCGGCACCCGGGGCTTCGCCAGATCGAGCTCGCCGACATGCTCGATATCGAGCCGATCACGCTTTCGAGGATCGTCGATCGTCTCGAGGAATCGGCTCTTGTCGAGCGTCGGCCGGATCCATCGGACCGGCGCGCATGGCGTCTTCATGTCACCGTGCAGGCGCAGCCGCTTATCGCGAAGCTCAAGGCGGTTGCCGACGAGCTTGCTGCCGATGCGTTTGCCGGAATTGACCCGAAGGACATCGAGACGGCGACGCGGGTGCTTGAGCGAGTGCGCGAAAACGCCTGCAGGAACAACGCTTTGAACAGGGTATCGAACGAATGAACAAGATGGCGACCGAACCGATGACCGCAACGGCTGCGACCGAAGCGCCGAAGGTCAGGCGGAAAGTCAGGCTTCCCGCAGGAAAGAGCGCTCTTCGAACGATCCTCATGCTGATCGTGCCCGCGCTGCTGATCATTGGCGGCGGCTATTATTGGCTGACGAGCGGTGGAAGAGTCTCGACCGATGACGCGCAGGTGAAGCAGGACATTGTCTCGGTCAGCGCCCAGGTGAACGGCCCGATCATCCAGACTTTCGTCAAGGACGGCGCCCGAGTGAAGCGCGGGGACATCCTTTTCCGGATCGATCCGCAACCCTATCAGGTGGCGCTCGAGCAGGCCGAGGCTCAATATGCAAACGCCCAGCTCCAGACCCGGCAGCTGAGGACGCAGGCCGCGGGAACCGGAGCCGATATCGTTGGCGAGCAGGCGAACCTCGCGATCAAGAGGAACGCGCTCAGCCGGCAGGAGGCGCTCCTCAAGCAGGGTTTCACGACGCGCGCGGATTATGAGGACGCGTTGAACGAGGTGAAGAGCGCCGAAAAGGATCTCGCCGATGCAAGGGCGCGTGCGGCGAACGCCCATGCCGCGCTTGCGCCGGGCGAGCAGCCGCAGGTCGCGCAGGCCAAGGCAGCGGTCGACAAGGCCCGGCTCGACCTCGAGCGAACGACGGTGCGCGCGCCAATGGACGGCATCGTCGAGAATTCCGACAACCTGCAGGTCGGCCAGATGGCCGTCACGGGCCTTGGAATGCTCTCGATCGTCCACAGCAGCAACGCGTGGGTCGAGGCGAACTTCAAGGAGAAGGACGTCGGCCGGATGGTTCCTGGCCAGCGGGCCGAGATCACCGTCGACGCCTATCCCGGCCAGAAGTTCGAAGCCCATGTGCAGAGCGTCGGCGCGGGCACGGGCAGCGAGTTCTCGCTGCTCCCCGCTCAGAACGCCAACGGCAATTGGGTGAAGGTCACCCAGCGGGTCCCGGTGAGGATCGCGTTCAACGGGACGCCCTCGAAGCCGATGATTGCCGGCCTCTCGGTGGTCGCGACCGTCTATTTCGACGACAGCAAGAAGAAGTAGGCCGGGAAGCCCCATGGCCGAAACTCCGGGCCATATCGCGACTCATCCCTTGCCGACGGCCGATCGGTTGATCGTCACCGTCGGAGTGATGGCGGCCGTCCTCCTCCAGGTGCTCGACACGACCATCGCCAACGTCGCGCTGCCGCACATGCAGGCGAGTCTCAGCGCGACCCAGGACACGATCAACTGGGTCCTGACCAGCTACATCGTCGCCTCGGCGATCGCCCTTCCGATCAGCGGCTGGCTCGCCGACAAGGTCGGCCGCAAGCGGCTGCTCTTGATCTCGGTCGTCGTTTTCACGGTCGCCTCGGTCCTCTGCGCGACCGCGACCTCGCTTGCCGAAATGGTCGTGTTCCGGGCGCTTCAGGGCGTCGGCGGAGCGTTCATCGTCCCGCTCGCCCAGGCGACCCTCTTCGATATCAACCCGCGCGAGAAGCATGGGTCCGCAATGGCGCTATTTGGCGGCGGAGTGATGATCGGCCCGATCCTTGGACCGGTGCTCGGAGGCTGGCTCACCGACAATTACAATTGGCGATGGGTGTTCCTCGTGAACCTCCCGGTCGGGATCCTGTGCATCCTCATCATGATGCGCTTCATGCCGAAGACGGAAACCCACGACCGCAAGTTCGACATGTTCGGATTTGCGCTTCTCGCGATCGCGCTTGGAGCTTTGCAATTCTGTCTCGACCGCGGCGAGCAGAACGACTGGTTCTCGAGCTGGGAGACGATCATCGAGGCGGGCCTCGCGATCGGCGCCGGCTGGATGTTCCTCGTCCACATGTTCACCGCCAAGCAGCCCCTGTTCGACCGCGAGATCTTCATGGACCGCAATTTTGCGACCAGCCTGCTCTTCATGGCGGTGACGGGAGTGCTTCTCCTCGGAGGCCTCGCGCTGCTCCCGCCGCTCCTCCAGAACCTCTACGGCTATTCGGTGCTCCAGTCCGGTTTCCTGACGGCCCCCCGCGGCATCGGGACCTTGTTCTCGATGCTCATCGCCGGTCGGATGACTGGAAAGATCGATGCCCGCCTGCTGGTCGGGATCGGGGTCATCCTCATGGGTGTTTCGCTGTACATGATGACGGGCTTTGCGATCGATCAGCCTTCGCGTCCGGTTATCGTCAGCGGTGTCGTCCAGGGCCTTGGGCTTGGGCTCATCTTCGTCCCGCTCCAGACCCTTGCATTCGAGACGCTGGCAACGCGCTTCAGAACGACCGGCGCTGCGCTCCTCAACCTTTCGCGCAACATCGGTGGATCGGTCGGCATTTCGGTGGTGAGCACCCAGCTCGTTCGAATGACGCAGGTGGCGCACGCCGACATGGCGACCAACATCACCCAGCACACGATGGCGACGATCAGTTCGACCCAGGTCGAAACGGCCGTTCCGACGGCAGGCCCCCTGGCGCTCGCGGTCATCAACGGGGAAATCACGAGGCAGGCCCTGTTCATTGCCTATCTCGACGATTTCAAGCTGATGATGTGGGTGACCTTGGTCATCCTCCCGCTGCTCTTCTTCATGAAGCGCGGAAAGAAGGTCGGCGGCGGCGGTCCGCCGGTCCACATGGATTGACGACACTTCTTCCGATCCGGGTAACCCCGCGCTCGTCGAAGCCGGGCATCGGCGGCTGGCGGACGGGCGCGGACGGGCGGGACGAGCTCGAGGTGAGGGTGGCGGAGGCGCCGACCGACGGCGCTGCCAACGACTCCGTCGTGAAATTGCTGGCCAAGGCACTCAAGATCAGCCGTGCAGAGTTGAAGATCGTTTCCGGCGCTGCATCTCGTCACAAGAGGCTCGCCATCCCATTTGAAATCAGCGAAGCGCGCCGGCGGCTCGGCTCGTGAAAAGGGAGAATCTCATGTTTGGAATCGCGAAGAGGCGGCTCGGCCGCAATGGGCCTGAAGTGTCCGCGATCGGTCTTGGCTGCATGGGAATGAGCGAATTCTATGTCGGTGGAAGCGAGAGCGAATCGATCGCCACCATCCATCATGCGCTCGACCGCGGAGTGACCTTCCTCGACACCGCGGACATGTACGGCTGGGGAAGCAACGAGGAGCTGGTCGGCCGGGCGATCGCCGGCAGGAGGGACGAGGTGTTCCTCGCGACGAAGTTCGGCAACGTGCGCGGTCCCAACGGCGAGTTCCTGGGAGTTCGCGGCGATCCCGACTATGTCCGCTCCGCCTGCGAAGCGAGCTTGAAGCGGCTCGGGGTCGAGACGATCGACCTTTATTATCAGCACCGTGTCGACACGAAGGTGCCGATCGAGGACACGGTCGGCGAGATGGACCGCCTGAAAAGCGAGGGAAAGATCCGATTCCTCGGCCTTTCGGAAGCCGCTCCCCGGACGATCCGGGCCGCCCACGCGACCTCGCCGATCACCGCCGTCCAGACAGAATTGTCGCTATGGAGCCGCGATGCCGAGGCGGAGGTGCTTCCGACGGTCCGCGAGCTTGGTATCGGCTATGTCGCTTATTCGCCGCTCGGCCGCGGTTTCCTTACGGGCCAGTTCAAGTCCCCCAGCGATTTTCCCGAAGGCGATTTTCGAGCGAACCATCCAAGGTTCCAGGGTGAAAACTTCCAGAAGAACCTCGACCTCGTGAAGGAGGTCGAAAAGATGGCGCAGGAGAAGGGCTGCACGACCGCCCAGCTCGCGCTTGCATGGGTGCTCGCGCAAGGCGAGGACATCGTCCCCATTCCGGGAACGAAGCATGTCAAATATCTCGACCAGAATATCGAGGCGCTGAACGTCGTCTTGAGCGAAGAAGACCTTCGGCGGCTCGATGCCATTCTTCCGCCAGGAGCGGCGGCCGGCGAGCGCTACCACGCCCGCGGGATGGAGACGGTCAACCGCTAGGACGCTCGTCGATGAGGCTCATGCAGGTCACTCCCGCTTCGGCCTTCTGAAGTTCTGAAACGTCAACTTCGGTAACGTTGAAACCGGCGTCACCGAGTAAGGCTGCCGTGCGCGCATTTCCGGCTGGAAGGATCAGCCTGTCTCCAGCTCGCACGCAGTTTGCGGCTGCACGCTCAAGAACTGCAATCGCGGTGACGCCTTCGAATTGGGCGGGATCGATGGAGCTCTGGTCGTAGAGCAATACCGGAGTGCCGGCACCGTCAGTGCCGGCGAAGGTCGCTCCCGTCTTGAGGTGGAGGCAGTCTCGAAGTTTCGCTTCCACGACCCGGTAACCAAGTGGGGCGACCAGCTCGCTCAGGTTCTGGAGACCATGGCGATCCGTGCGAGAAGAGAGGCCCACGTAAAGCGTCCGGCCAATTCTCAGGACATCGCCGCCATCGAGAAACCCGGATTCGACCCGGTGGAGCTCGAACTCGCCGGAAAGTCCTTCGGCCGTCGAACGAGTTTCGCTGAAGCGCGAGGCGGCACCCGGCCGAGTGATGACCGCATGGGCTCCAAGGATGATTGCGGTGTCCTCGACGAATACCGCGTCGGGATCGTCCGGAAGATCAGGCAGCCGGACGATCTCGAAGCCGGCCTCGGCCAATAGCCGCTCATAGGCGGCATGTTGGAGAACCGCCGTTTCGACATCGATCGGCGTTCGTTCGAGATGTGTCAGCTGGCAGTCGGGCAGTCGCTGGCTGACCGCTCGAGTGAAAGCTTTCATTTCAGCCTCCGTGCTTGCGGGCCCACAAAGCGAAGAGATCGGGCCAGCGCGAGCCGGAGTTACCGGCTGGGAGGTGGAAGCCAAATCCATGGCCGGGCGAAGAGGTGCGCCTCGACGCTGGCCTTGGCTCTTCGGCACGCGTCGATCCACTCGAGGCTGTTGGGGATGAGGACGAGCGGGTCGTCGAATGCGGCGACGATGAAGCTCGGCGGCGTCTCCTTGGTGACATGCATCGCTGGAGAGCGAGCACGAAGGAGCTCGGGAGCTGCCTCGGCTCCAAGCAGGTTGGTTGCCGAATTTCCCAAGGTCGTCTTGGGATCGAGACTGATCACCGGATAAACGAGGCCGAGGAAGGCGGGCCGGGCGGACTGCGCGTCTGCCGCATCAATCGGCGCATAGCTGCGCGCATCGCTCGAAACCCCGAGGTCGGCAGCGAGATGCCCGCCCGCCGAAAAGCCAAGCACTCCAAGGCGCGCAGGGTCGATCCGATACTGGTCGGCGCGCGAACGGATGAGGCGCATCGCGCGCTGCGCGTCCTGGAGCGGGACGAGGGACTGCTCAGCCCAGCCCTCGACGGGAAGACGGTAGGTCAGGACGAAAACGGTCGTTCGATCCGAGTTGAACCGTTCAGCAGCGTCGATTCCCTCGTTCTGGACCGAAAGGAACTCATAGCCGCCACCGGGAAAGACGAGCAGTGCCGAGCCGTCGGGCTTGGCTGCGCGAAACACGTGCACCTCCGGCATCGGAACGCCCCTGATCCAAAGCTCGCGGTTTGGAGGCGCGTTGTTCATCGTCCAGTTGGGCTTGATCTTCGCCCTCGGAGCTCCGGGCGGCTGTCCGGGCCACAGCGGAAATCTTTCGACCGGCGGCCAGAACGGAGCGCTGGGGTCACCGGCGACCGGCCCCGGGCCGTTCTGCGCGCAAGCGGCCCCGGCGATGAGTGCCATGCCGCTCGCCATGAACATTCGTCGTTCGACGTCCACTTCTATTGATTCCTTACGATCTGGCCGCCCTTCATGACGAACCGGACTTTTTCGACCGCCGAGACGTCGCGGGTCGGATCGCCATCGACGGCAACGAGGTCAGCGAGGAAGCCAGCCTTGACCTCGCCTCGGTCACCGAGGTGGAAAATCCTGGCGTTGCCGGAGGTCGCCGCAATCATCACCCGGGCAGCTGGCATCCCAGCGCGCTGCATCGCCTCCATCTCGAGCCAGTTCTTGCCATGCGAGAAGACTCCGACGTCCCCGCCCATGCAAATCGGAACTCCTG
>DASZYL010000014.1:0-6756 GCA_035545385.1 Sphingomicrobium sp.
AGCGGATGACTGGCTTCGCCAATGGGAGAAATTCTGGTCGGTCCGGCTCGATCGCCTCCAGGCGCTCGTCGAAAATCACAAGGAGAATGGAAATGGCTGAAGCTGCACTCGCCCCCATCCAGCGCATCGCGCCCGACGCAATCCGCCTCGAGCGCCTGCTCGATGCCAAGCCCGAGCTCGTGTGGCGTTACCTGACCGAAGCAGAGCTTCGCGAGCAATGGTTCATGGGCGGGTCGGATGCGAAGCCCGGGAGCAGCTTCGAACTTGTCGTCGACCATGACAAGCTGTCGGAGGACGACGTTCCCAGTCCCCCCGATTTTGCATGTTTCAAGGGTCGCGTCTTCGAAGAACGCGTGATCCGCTTCGATCCTCCGAGGCTCCTCGAAACCACCTTCCAGGGAGGGAAGGGCGGCAAGGTCACCTACGAGCTGTTCGACGAGGGAGGTCGGACCCGGCTCGTCCTCACCCATAGCGGAATCACGAGCCCGAGCGGGTTCCAGGATTTTGGAGGCGGCTGGACCTCGCATCTCGCGGTCCTCCAGGAAAAGCTCGCCGGGCGCGGGGTCAGGAACTTCTGGGCGCTCCACGCGAGGTCGCGCGAGGCGGTCGCAAGAGCGTTTCGCTGAGCCATGTGCCCCTTGTGCCTCGCGAGCCTCGGCTGGCTTGCCGCGGGCAGCATCCCGGCAATGTGCCTTGGAGCCCTGGTTCGACGCCGCCGATTGAAGGAAGAGGATGATGGCAACGATCCTGACGACGCATGCAATCGCCAGCCGTGAAGAATGGCTCGAAGCGCGGCTCCGGCTCCTCGAGAAGGAGAAGGAGCTGGTTCGAAGGAGCGACGAGGTCGCAAGGGAGCGCCTTGCGCTCCCCTGGGTGCCGGTCGAGAAGAGCTATGCATTCGAGACCGAGATGGGCGAAGAGACCCTGAAGGACCTGTTCCGGGGCCGCTCGCAGCTCCTCGTCTACCACCTGATGTTCGGTCCCGATTACAAGGCCCCATGCCCTTCCTGCTCGATGATCGCCGACGGCTTTGACGGCTTCTGGGAGCATCTCGCGCACCATGACGTGATGCTCTGGGCAATTTCGCGGGCTCCGCTTCAAAAGCTTGCCGAGCGCAAGAAGAAGACGGGCTGGACCTTCCCCTGGGCGTCGTCCTTCCAAAGCGACTTCAACTTCGATTTCGGAGTGGGCTTTTCCGAAGCCCAGCAAAGCGAAGGATATGAATATAATTTCAGGGACCAGGAGCCGATCGCTCCCACCGCGAAAGGAGCTCCCGGCGGCTTTGCCGAGATGTGCGGCGTCAACCTTCCGACCTTCCTTCGCGAAATGCCCGGAATGAGCGCGTTCGTGCTCGAAGATGGAAAGGTCTATCACAGCTATTCGACCTACGCCCGCGGTCTCGATCCGCTCTGGGGCGCCTACCAGTGGCTCGACCGGGCCCCGCTCGGCCGGAACGAAGCGAGCGGAGTGTGGTGGAAGCGACGCGATGAATATGGAGCGCTCTGATCGATCTTGACGCCGGGGAGCTCTACTGTGTTATAAAGCTAACACAGGGAGATCCCAATGACCCGTTCAGCGATCCTGTTCATCCTTCCCTTGCTCGCATCGTGCGACGTCCACACCAAGAACCCGGCCAATGCCGACGAGAATGTCAGCATCCACGCCGACGAAAGCGGTCATATCGCCTTCAACCTGCCGATTGCGCAGGGCGAGGTGAAGGTCCCGACCGGGATGATGCACAACGGCAATTTCGACATCGACGGCGTCAAGCTGATGCCGGGAAGCTCGGTCACGGGGTTCAACCTCGACGCCCACGATCATGGAGCGACGGTCGACATGAGCTTCAACGCTCCCGCATCGCCCGAGGACGTGCGCTCCTACTTCCTCGACCAGTTCAGGAAGAAGGGGGTCGAGGCCGCTCTTGCCGGAGAGTCGATCTCCGGAAAGTCCAAGGACGGAAGCCCCTTTGTCATCCACGTGAGCCCGGCTGAGACGGGCTCGAAGGGCGTCATCTCGGTCCAGTCGAAGGGTTAGGACTGCAAAGGTCCATGCCCGCAAGAGCGCTGCCGCGACCGATGCGACAGAAAAAAAGAAGGGCCGGGAGTTTCCTCCCGGCCCCTTGTTTTTGAACTTGGCCTCGCTATTCGGCGGCGGTTTCGCCTCCGGCCTTCTTCTTGGCCGGAGCCTTGGCCTTGGCCTTTGCCTTGGCCGCCTTCGGCGGTGCCGGGACGATCTCGAACGAAGGCGCATTGTCCTTGATCCGGACCTTCACCTCGCCGCCGTTCACCAGCTTACCGAAGAGCAGCTCCTCGGCGAGCGGCTGCTTGATCTTCTCCTGGACGAGCCGGCCCATCGGGCGAGCGCCGTAGAGCTTGTCGTAACCGCGATCGACGAGCCACTGCCGGGCCTCGTCGTCGAGCTCGATATGAACGTTGCGGTCGGCAAGCTGCAGTTCGAGCTGCAGGATGAACTTGTCGACGACCCGGGCAACCACTGCCGGCGGCAGGTAGCTGAACGGCACGATCGCATCGAGGCGGTTGCGGAACTCGGGCGTGAACATCTTCTTGACCGCATCCTCCTGCGCATCCTCGCGCGAGGCCGCGCCGAAGCCGATGCTCTCGCGCGCCATGTCCGACGCACCGGCGTTGGTGGTCATGATGAGGATCGTGTTCCTGAAGTCGACGGTCTTGCCGTGGTGGTCGGTGAGCTTCCCGTTGTCCATCACCTGGAGGAGGATGTTGAACAGGTCCGGGTGAGCCTTCTCGATCTCGTCGAGGAGGAGCACGCTGTGCGGGTGCTGGTCGACCGCGTCGGTGAGGAGGCCGCCCTGGTCATAGCCGACATAGCCAGGAGGAGCTCCGATCAGCCTGCTGACCGAATGCCTCTCCATATATTCGGACATGTCGAACCGCTGGAGCGGGATCCCGAGGATCGACGCGAGCTGCCGCGCGACCTCGGTCTTGCCGACTCCGGTCGGGCCCGAGAAGAGATAATTGCCGATTGGCTTGTCGGGCTCGCGAAGTCCGGCGCGGCTGAGCTTGATCGCCGACGCGAGCTTCTCGATCGCGAGGTCCTGGCCGAACACGACGCGCTTGAGGTCCGCCTCGAGATGCTCGAGCACCTGCTTGTCGTCCGCGCTGACGGACTTCGGCGGGATCCGGGCCATGGTCGCGACCACGGCTTCGATCTCCCTGGGCGTGATGATCTTCTTTCGCCGGCTCGGGGGAACCAGCATCTGCATGGCTCCGACCTCGTCGATGACATCGATCGCCTTGTCGGGAAGCTTCCTGTCATGGATGTAGCGGGCCGAGAGCTCGACCGCCGACTTGATCGAGTCCGGAGTGTAGCGGACATTGTGGTGCCCCTCGAAGGAGGAGCGCAGTCCGGCGATGATCTTGATCGTGTCCTCGATCGAAGGCTCATTGACGTCGATCTTCTGGAACCGCCTGAGGAGCGCCCGGTCCTTCTCGAAATGGTTCCGGAACTCCTTGTAGGTCGTCGAACCGATGCAGCGGATCGCACCGTTGGAGAGCGCCGGCTTCAAGAGGTTCGAGGCGTCCATCGCTCCGCCCGAGGTGGCCCCGGCGCCGATCACGGTGTGGATCTCATCGATGAAGAGGATCGCGTTCGGCATCTTCTCGAGCTCCGAGACGACCGACTTCAGACGCTCCTCGAAGTCGCCGCGGTAGCGTGTGCCGGCAAGGAGGGCGCCCATGTCGAGCGCGTAGATGGTCGCGCCCTTGAGGACTTCGGGAACATCACCCTCGATGATCTTGCGGGCAAGACCCTCGGCAATGGCGGTTTTGCCGACTCCCGGATCCCCGACGTAAAGCGGGTTGTTCTTCGATCGCCGGCAGAGGATCTGCACGGTGCGGTCGACTTCGGGCATCCGGCCGATGAGCGGATCGACCTTGCCCTGGCGCGCCTTCTCGTTGAGGTCGACGGTGAACTGCTTGAGCGCCGATTCCTTCTTTCCGCCTTCCTTCTCGCTCTTGTCTTCCGCGCCTTCGGGCGGACGGGCCTCGGTCGAGCTTTCGCCCTTTCCGACGCCATGGCTGATGTAGGTGACGGCATCGAGCCGGCTCATGTCCTGCTGCTGCAGGAAATAGACGGCATAGCTTTCGCGTTCGGAGAAGAGCGCGACGAGAACATTGGCGCCCGTGACCTCGTCACGCCCCGATGACTGGACGTGGAGGATCGCGCGCTGGACCACGCGCTGGAAGCCGCTGGTCGGAGTCGGGTCCGTCGCGCTGTCGGCAACCAAGGCTCCAAGCTCGTTGTCGAGATACTGCTTGACCGAGGCTCGAAGCTCGTCGCGGCTGACGCCGCATGCGGTCATGACCTTGGACGCGTGCTCATCGTCGATGAGCGCGATCAGCAGATGTTCGAGGGTCGCATACTCGTGGCGGCGCTTGCTGGCCTCCCCCAGCGCATTGTGGAGGGTCTGTTCGAGCTCGCGAGCAAAACTAGGCATTTAGGCTTGTACTCCCGCACCCGCAGGGAAGCCCACGGGCTTTGAAACGAATGTCATACGCACGAACGCGGCAATCAAGGGCCGAGTCCCCGCTTTTCAACAGATTATCGCCTTGCGAGCTGTTTGGATGCTGAATGGGCGTCACACGGTTCCGGGCGACGCCGACGCTCATGATTTCTTGAACAGCTCTTCCGCCGCGGAGCGGTGGTCTTGCGCCCGCTTCATGTGGTTTTCGACCCGCTCGATTTCAACTTTGAGCGTCTCGATCCTGGCCTTCAGTTCCTCGATCGACATGGGATCGAGGTCCTGCTTGGCGAGCGCGACAAGCGGATCGTCGGGCTTGCTCGGGAAAAGGTCGTCCAAATCCACGGCGGAATCGTTGACCGTCCTCGCTGCCAAGTCAATAAGCCTCGGCCAGTGACAAGCGTACCTCCAACAATGAAGGCGGTGATCGCCCCTCCCGCCGACGGCAAGGACGAGCTGGTCATTGTCGATCGGCCCGTTCCAAGGCCTGGCACCGGGGAAGTCCTGGTCAAGGTCGCAGCGGCAGGCGTCAACCGCCCCGACATCCTCCAGCGAAAGGGGATGTATCCGCCTCCCCCTGGAGCTCCGGACATCCTCGGCCTCGAGATCGCCGGCGAGGTCGTCGCTGCCGGCGATGATTGCGCCGAGCTCATCGGCCGCAATGTCTGTGCGCTGGTCGCAGGAGGCGGCTACGCCCAATATTGCGTTGCGCCTGTCGGCACCTGCCTCTTCGTGCCCGAGGCCATTTCGCTTGGCGAAGCCGCAGCAATGCCCGAGACCCTGTTCACCGTCTGGGTGAACCTCTTCGAGCGGGGGTTCGCGGCCGACGGCGACTGGGTTCTCGTCCACGGCGGAACGAGCGGCATCGGGACGATGGCAATCGCCCTTGGACGATTGTTCGGCCTCAAGGTCATCGTGACCTGCGGAACCGATGAGAAGTGCAGCCGGGCTCTCGAGCTCGGGGCCGAGGCTGCGATCAACTATCGCGAGCAGGATTTTGTCGAGGAAGTCCACCGGGTGACGGCCCGCGAAGGAGTGAATGTCGTCGTCGACATGGTTGGAGGCGACTATGTCCCGAGAAATCTCGCCTGCCTCGCCAAGGAAGGACGGCACGTCTCGATCGCGGTGCAGCGGGGACCGACGGCCGAGATTCACCTCTTCGACATCATGCGCAGGCGCCTCATCCTCACCGGCTCGACTCTCCGGCCGCGCTCGATCGAGTTCAAGACGATGGTCGCCGACGAGATCGCAAAGACCGTCTGGCCCTATGTCGAGGGTGGGCGGCTGAAGCCCGTCATCGACAGCATCTTCCCGCTGGAAGAGGTCGCCGCAGCGCACGCGCGGATGGAATCGGGCGAACATGTCGGCAAGATCGTGCTGGAGGTCGGCTGAGGAACTGCTGTAAGCTGCCGCCTCATGGCTGAGCGGCTCGTCCTCCACGAATATTCGGCGTCGGGGAATTGCTACAAGGTCCGGCTGACCGCCGCTTGCGTCGGCGAGCATCTCGAGCGGCGCGAATATGACATCATGAAAGGCGAGACGAGGACGCCCCAGTTCCTGTGGGACGTGAACGCCAATGGCCGGATCCCCGTCCTCCAGGTCGGCGAGCGCTTCATCCCCGAGAGCAATGCCGCCTGTTATTTCATCGCCGACGGCTCGAACCTCATCCCCACCGACCGCTTCGAGCATGCCGACATGCTTCACTGGATGTTCTGGGAGCAATATAATCACGAGCCCAACGTCGCGACCCTGAGGTTCTGGAAGGACCTTGTCGGTCACTCGAACCTGAGCGAGGCCCAGAAACTCCAGATCCCGCTGAAGCGCGAGGCGGGGGAAGCCGCGCTCAAGCTGATGAACGACCACCTGAAAGCCCGCGACTGGTTCGTCGGAACGACGATGAGCCTCGCCGACATCTGCCTCTTTGCCTACACTCACGTCGCCGAGGAGGGCGGATTCGAGCTTCTTAAATATCCGCGGATCCAGGGCTGGATCGAGCGAGTGAAGGGACAGCCCCATTATATCCCGATGAACGGCTGAGCAGCCTTGCCCGAACGGCAGCGCAGGTTTACATCGCGCGCCAGGCTGGCCGCTCCGTGAGGGGCGGCCCTATTCATTTCAACGTTCGAGGATTTCGGGAGAATTCCAGTGGCCCAGCCCCTGATGCCCCATGCGACCGCCGCCTGGCTGGTCGACAATACGTCGCTCACTTTCGAGCAGATTGCCGAGTTCTGCGGCCTCCATATCCTTGAGGTCCAGGC
>DASZYL010000015.1:0-10458 GCA_035545385.1 Sphingomicrobium sp.
CGAGGGCGAAGGAGAGCGGCATGGCCGCCGTCGCCGCCGGCGTCGTCGCGGCGGTCGCGGCCGCGGAAGGCGCGAGGGCGGCGAAGCCAGCGAAGGCACCGAAGCTGTCGAAGCCGAAGTCGTCGCCAAGGCCGAGGAGCCGGTCGAGACAGCGGGAGAAGAGCCTAAGCCCGAGGACGCCGGGGGGGAGCCCGAAGAAGCGCCCGCAGGGAAGAGGCGGCGCCGCCGGCGTTCCGGCAAGGCCGCGTCCGAAGAGCGGGCCGAGGCTCATCTCGAACCCGACAGCTCGCCCATGGTCGAGCGGCCGGTCGACGAGGAGCCGCCGATCGCGGAGGTCGAGGCGCCTTCCGAGCCTCAGCCAAAGCCCAAGCGCCGCCGTTCGAAAAAGGCCGAGGCCGAGGCTGAAACCGTGGTCTCGGAGCCCGCTGCCGCAGAAGCCCCGCCGGCGGAGACGGCGGAGGAGGCCCCGCCTCTTGAGAAGCCGGCACGCAAGCGCCGCTCGAAGGCCAAGGCAGAACCGGAAAAGGCCGAGCCTCCAAGCGAGGAACCGGTCAGCGTTCCCGCCGCCAATAACGACACTGCGGCCGAGACGTCGGGTGAACCGCGCCGCGGCTGGTGGCAGCGGACCTTCGGCTAGGGACTTTTCATCACCGGTTCAGCCCGAAAAGTGGTAATCGGCGGCCGATGAGGTCGCCGGTTTCCCGTTTCGTGCGCCTGTTGATGATCGCGCTCGCGCTTGCAGTCGCGGGCTGGGAGCCCGCGAACGCGCAGGATTCGGGCCCGCAGGTCCTTCGCGACACCGAGACCGAGAGGCTCTTCAACGACATGTCGCGGCCGCTGATCATCGCCGCCGGGCTCGACCCCAACAGCGTCAAGGTCGTCCTTCTCAACGATCCCGAGATCAACGCCTTCGTCTCGCAGGGACAGACGGTCTACCTCCAGTCGGGGCTTATCGAGGTCGCCGACAACGTGAACCAGGTCCAGGGCGTGGTCGCCCACGAGCTCGGCCACGTCGTCGCGGGCGATTCGATTCGAAGCTCTGGCGGGCAGCACCAGGCGATCGGGATCACCGTCCTCTCGCTCGTCCTCGCCGCTGCCGCGGCCGCCGCTGGAGCGGGCGAAGCCGCGATGGGCCTGGCCATGGCCGGCCAGCGCGCGGCAATTGGCGAATATCTCGCCTTCACGAGGGCCCAGGAATCCACCGCCGACGCGACGGGCGCGCGCCTCCTTTCGACCGCGGGAGTCACCGGCAAGGGCATGCTCGATTTCTTCGGGAAGCTCCAGAACCAGGAATACCGGCTCGCGATCTATTCCAAGGACAGCTTCGATCGGGACCATCCGCTGTCCTCGGAGCGAATCCAGGCCCTCCAGCAGAAGCTCCAGAACGATCCTTCGTGGAACAAGCCCGTCGATGCGGCGCTCGAAACGAGGTTCGAGCGGGTGAAGGCGAAGCTCCTCGGCTACGTCAATCCCAAGCAGGCGGTCCTGAGGTATCCCGAGAGCAACCAGAGCGTTCCTGCGCATTACGCCCGGGCCTATGCCTATCACCTCGGCGGCTACCCCGATAAGGCCCAGCAGGAGGCCGATGCGCTAATCGCGATCGACCCGCACGATCCCTATTTCCTCGAGCTCAAGGGCCAGATCCTGCTCGAGGATGGAAACCCCAAGGATGCGGTGGGGCCCCTGAGAGAGGCTGTCGAGCGCTCGGGCAATGCGCCGATGATCGCGGCGATGCTCGGCCACGCCCTTGTCGAAACCAACGATTCCAAGAATCTCGCCGAGGCCAAGCAGATCCTGAAAGTCGCGGTCAGCCGAGACAACGAGGATCCCTTCGCCTGGTACCAGCTCGGGATCATCTACGATCGCGAAGGTGACCAGGCGCGCGCCTCCCTTGCGACCGCCGAGCGAAGCAACCTCGAGGGAAATCCGAAGCTTGCGCTTGCCACCGCGCAGGTCGCGATGAAGGGCATCCAGCCTGGAACGCCGGACTATCTTCGGGCGCAGGATATCGCCATGGTGTCACGGGCCGAGCTGGCCAAGAAGGACAAGAGATACCGGGACCCGAAGGACCAGTGAGCCAAACCGACACAGCGCCGCGCAAGTCAGGGACGATTGCGGCGGCGATAGGGGGTGGGGTGATCGGATCGCTGCTGACCGCGGCGCTCCTCGTCTTCGCACTTCCCAATGTCCTTAGCAGCAAGATCGTTCGGCAGGGCCTCCTTGCCGATCCCAAGATCCTGCCCGATGCCATCGACGCGCTTCGCGATGCTCAATATGCGCCGGTTCTTGCCGCCAACCGGGCGGCGATCGAAACTCCGTTTGGAAGCTCGTGGAAGGGCGCTGCAAAGCCCGAGGTCACGCTGGTCGAATTCTTCGATTACGCCTGCCCCTATTGCAAGGCGAGCAATCCCGCGGTCGACCGGCTCGTCCAGGAGGACAAGGGCCTCAGGATCGTCTATCGCGAGCTCCCGATCCTCGGCCCCGACAGCGTGACTTCAGCGAGGCTTTCGCTCGAGGCGTCGAAGGCCGGACGGTTCATGAAGTTCCACGACGCACTTTGGGAGGCTGGAAGGCCGTCCCCCGAAACGAACGCGATCGCTGCGAAGGCGGCAGGCATCCCTGCGCAGCCGACCGAAGACATGGACGTTGTCGCCGAGATCAGGCGCAACATGCAGCTTGCCGGCCAGCTCGGGGCAACCGGAACGCCCTTGTTCGTGATCGGCGACCGGGTGCTGAACGGTGCCGTGGGCTATGATTCGCTGAAGCAGGCGATCGAGGAAGCGCGCTCCAAGAAGAGCTGAGCTCAGCCGCGCTCCGGTCCCGGTAACGGCGGCGGCGGAGGCGGCGGAATCGGGCCGCTTTCCGGGAGCACGACGGCCGCTGGAGCAGGAGCCGGCGGAGGAACAACGGCCGGAGCCTCTTTTCCAGGAACAAGGAAGGGAACAGCCCCTGCGCCTGCTGCGCCGACGACGATGAAGGGGCCGGCTCCTCCACCCCCTCCTCCTCCGCCACCGCCGCCGCCACCGGTCGAGGCGGCGATCGCGCGCGAAGACATGGAGGTTGCAAGCATTGCAGTGATGACGGGCGGCGCGACGAGCGCGGCCTTGCCGTAGGTGTTGAGGAACGCTCGGCGATCGATGTCCTCGCGCTCCTTCTCCTGGTCGATCTGATCACTCAACGGGTCGGCCATCGACAATCCTCACAACGCAAATCGACTACTCAATTTTCGTCTGTTAACTTTTGATTATCACAGAACCGAAGTCCTTGGCAAATCCCGTTAAGAGACAGTGGGATAGCTGGCCTTGAGTGCTGGCTCCTGTGCCACGCTCCCGCTCTTGCCGGGCAGCAACAAAGTTGTTAACTTTCAAGTTACCACAATTTGGTGAATCGAGACCAAGATGGCAGAGCCACTACTCGACGCGCGCGAAGATCGCCGCGAATTCCTGAGCAAGTACGGCAAGCTGGCGCTCGTTGCTCCACCTGTCATCACTGCGATGCTCTCGACGTCCATGGCATCGAGCGCAATCGCTTCTTCCGTCGGCGGCGGCTCGGGCGGGCCACATGCCAAGGGTGGCTATGACGATGGTCCTCCGGCCAAAGGCAAGGACAAGGACCAGGGCCATGGAAAAGACAAGGAACATGGCAAGGACAAGGGCCACGGCGACGAAAAGGGTCATGGCAACGACAACGGCAAGGGCCACGGCAAACATTGAGACTGGCGGTCGCGGCGCGATCCGCTAACCTGCAGCAATCGGGTCCGCGTGACGCAGGACCGTCTCTGCCGCCGAGCGCTCGATGCACAACAGGGTCAAGGTTCCGCCCACTTCATTCCATCTGAAAGAAGGCACGCTCATCGAGCGTTTGCCCCAATGCACCCTGCTCTTTTCAGAGCAGGACCAGCAGATCCACGAACTTAACGAGACCAGCGCTGTCATCGCTGCGCGCCTTGTCGAAGGAGCAACGAGGAAAGAGCTCTTGAGGGCGCTCGAGAGCGAGGGCGTCGAACCCGAAACTGCCGGCCGGTGGATCGAAGCGTTCCTCGAAGAGACTTCGCGCTCGGGGCTGCTCGAGGCGCAGCTCGCGCAGCCGGCAGGACCGGCGGCGGTGCGGCACATTCGATTGAACGGCCGCTGCTTCAGCCTTCGCTATGGATCGCCGGCCCTTGAAAACCTTGTCTCTCCCGCCTTCGCCCATCTCGAGAAGGGCGATGGCGAGGCGGGAGAGGAATTTACGCTCACTTGCGAGGGCGATCTCGTTTTCATCGCGACCGGCAATGGATTGGCATCCGTTTTTCCCCTCGCCTCGGCGGCCGTCCGAATGAAAGGATTGATCCTCGAGCGGATCCTGGCCGGGAGCGGTCATTTGGCGGCGCTCCACTCGGCCTGCCTCGTCAGAGACGAGACGGCCGTCCTTCTCCTTGGCTCGCCAGGCGCGGGCAAGACGACCCTCTCGATCGCCCTCATGGGCGAGGGATTCGGTTACGGCTCGGACGATGTCACGCTGGTCATGGCGGACGGGACCGTTGAAGGCGTGCCCCTTGCCCCGGGCCTCAAGGAGGGTGCCTGGGAATTGGCGATGGGCGACCGTCCGGATCTCTCGGCAGTCGCGGTCCACGTGAGGCCCGATGGCGAGAAGGTCCGCTACCTCCCTCTCGAGAATCAGGAACTGGCGGGGCCCTCGCGAGTGGGCGCGGTGATCCGCCTCCGCCGCTCCGGGAAACATTCTCCCGCCCTTGAACCCGTCAGCGTGCGCGAAGGCCTTGCCGAACTCTTCCGAGAGAGCCGCTCGGCCGATGGGAAATGTTCCACCGCGACCATGCAGGCGCTTGCCCGCCTCGTCCGGGGCGCCCGCTTCCTCGAGCTTCGATATTCGGACTCGGCGGAGGCAGCGTTGTTCCTTTCGGAGCGCATCGCTCCATGAACGGCCGGGCGCTGGACGACCTCGTCGAGTGCCTCGCGGGCAATGTCCGCGTCCCGCGGGACTGGCGGGCCCTGGTCGCACTTTCAAGCGAGACGCTCACGATCGGGACCCTTGCCGATGCGCTATTGGACGCTCCGCTATCGAGTGAGATCCCCGAGGAAATCAGGGAGCTCCTCATCGAGGTCCGCGAGCGCGCCAGGCAGCGCAACGAGCACTTGAAGGCGCAGTTCCTGGAGCTTCTTCCAGCGCTCAATTCCGTCGGTGTCGAGCCGATCGTCATGAGGGGGATGGCGCGTCTTATCTCCGATCCCTCCGAGGAAAGCCGGCTCCTCTCGGACATCGACCTTCTCGTTCCAGGGGAACGGCTCGACGAATGCTCGAAGGCGCTCACCGATCTTGGCTACTCGAAGTTCAGGGCGGGCGAGGACATGGACGTTCCGTCGGTTTTCCTGCGAAGCAGCGATGTCGGGATGGTCGACGTCCACACCAGGCTCCAGCCCACCTATCTCGGGCTCGGCCATGACCGGCTCGCATCCTCCTGCCACACGGTCGAGCTAGGCGGCGGCCGGGCCCTCATGCCTTCGCCCACGACCCAGCTCCTCTTCATCATCGTTCACGACCAGCTTCACGACGGTGACTATTGGCGGGGCCTCGTCGACATGCGCCATCTCGTCGATATTCGCCGGATTTCTGCCGAGGGCGTCGACTGGAAGGAGCTCGAGGCCTACTTCCCCGGGAGAAGCCCCAGGAACGCGCTTCGAGTGCAGCTCCGCACTGCGCGTTCGCTGATGAAGATCGACATCGCGGACGAATATTGCGGCGGTGCCTGGACCAGTTTCCAGGAGCTTCGGCGGCGCGTCCAGGTGCGTGCCGGCATTCTGAGGCCCCTCTTCACGCTGCTGACGATGATGATCGACCCCCCTCCCCGTTCGAACGGCGGGCGCAAGGCAGGCGCTCGAAGCGAAAGCGCCGGGGAAACCGCCCGGCGGAGGCTCGACCATTATTTCAGGGGAGCAAACCCCGGGAAGCTCGCGCTGAAGCGCCTTCGAGCGCCCTGAGCGAGAGCCGTCAGGGCGCCTTGAACCCCTGCGCGATCACGTACCATTCGCTCGAATCCTTCCGGCTCGCGGGAGGCTTCGCGTGCTTCACGCTCGAAAAACTTCGCTTCAGTTCGGCGACGAGCTGGTTGTCGGCTCCGCCGGCGAGAACCTTGGCGACATAGGCGCCGCCCGGGCGAAGCACTTCGCGCGCGAATTCGAGGCCGGCCTCGACGAGCGCCATCGTCCTCAGGTGATCGGTCTGCTGATGGCCGACGGTGTTTGCGGCCATGTCGGAAAGGACGAGGTCCGCGGGACCTCCGAGCGCGTCCTTGAGGCGAGCGGGAGCCTCGTCGTCCATGAAGTCCATCTCGAGGATCGAGACGCCCTCGATCGGGTCGGTCGGAAGAAGATCGATGCCGACGATGCTTGCCTGCGGCGCCTTGCGGCGAACGACCTGGCTCCAGCCGCCAGGAGCAATCCCGAGATCGACGACGGTCCTTGCGCCCTTGAGAAGGCCGAACCGTTCGTCGAGCTCGATCAGCTTGTAGGCGGCCCTGCTCCGGTAATTCTCGGCCTTGGCGCGCCTCACATAAGGATCGTTCAACTGCCGCTCGAGCCAGCGCGTCGACGAGACTTTGCGACCCTTGGCGGTCCTTACCCGCTTCACAATTTCCAGCCGTCGCGCGCCATCAGCGAACGGAGGATCCCTTCGCGGATCCCGCGGTCGGCAACGCCGAGGTTCCTGGCGGGCCAGATTTCCATGATGGCTTCGAGGATCGCGCAGCCGGCAACGACGAGGTCGGCGCGCTCACTGCCGATGCACGGAAGCGCCGAGCGCTCCTGATAGTCCATGCCGGCGATCATTCCGCTGATCTTCTGCATCGCCTCGATCGGGACATGGAGGCCGTCGACGGCGCGCCTGTCATAGAAAGGCAAAGCGAGATGAACGCTTGCAAGGGTCGTCACCGTTCCGCTCGTCCCGAGGAGCCTGATCCCCTCGCGGCCTTCGGGAAGCATGGTTGCAAAATTGGCGAAGGCGCGGCGCGCACGCTCGCGCATGCGCATATAGGCCTTGACGCGATCGGGCCCTTCCAACGCCTCCTTGCCTTCGCTTTCGGTCAGCGAGACGACACCCCAGGGCGCGCTCCACCAGGCCCGGATCCTGGGAGTCCCCTCCTCCTGGTCAATGAGCACCAGTTCGGTCGAGCCGCCACCGATATCGAAGATGAGCGCGGGACCATCGCCCGGCTCGAGGAGCTTGTGGCAACCAAGGACCGCGAGGCGGGCTTCTTCCGCGGGTTCGATGATATCGAGGACGATGCCCGTCACCTTGCGGACGCGCTCGGTGAACTCGCGCCCGTTCCTTGCCCTCCGGCACGCTTCGGTCGCGACCGAGCGCGAGATCGAGACATTGCGGCGCCTCAGCTTGTCGGCGCAGACCGACAGGGCTCCGACCGCGCGATCCATCGCTTCCTTCGAGAGTTCGCCGCTCCTCGCGAGACCCTCGCCGAGACGAACGATCCGCGAGAAGGCATCGATGACCGTGAAGCCGCCGTCGTTCGGGCGCGCGATCAGGAGACGGCAATTGTTGGTGCCGAGATCTATCGCTCCATATGTGTGACGATGCGGCTCTCGCCTTGGCGAAAACCCCTGGTTCGACGGCCCGCCCTGCTCGCGATAACCCTGCTGCAGAGCCGGCGCATTGGCGACACCTTGCGCCATGACACGCCCATTTCTTTTCTTCACCGCGGTTGCCCGCGCGGCTGACTTGATCAGGTTTTAATCACAATTTTATGGGGTTGGGCAAGCCCGCAAGGGGCGCAAGGGCGCCGCTGACGGCGGAAACGGCCCTTTCCGTCTCGCTGCAAAACCGCGGTCGCTCGCGGCCGGCTCCCGAACCTCAGGGCGCTTGACTATCTCGATTGGGGCGACAAAAGGCCCCGTGTGACGCTTGCGTCGCTGCCTTTTGTCGCATGACGCGCCAAAAGCCGCAGAAATCTGCGGAACGCTGATGCCCCGTCGTCTAATGGTAAGACTACGGACTCTGACTCCGTCAATTGTGGTTCGAATCCACACGGGGCATCCAGCTGATTATCCCTATATTTCTGAACTTTAGGAGCGCCTCGCTGTTTCGGGGAACGGCTGATGGCGCTGATTCCCGTTTCCCGAGATTTCCGCGGAATTTCGGGAAATCTGCCGCCGTTCCGGCGACTCCATGCGACAAGGATGCAGCACGCTCCAACGATTCCAACGCGGCGCCCCTGAGCGGATTTATCAGGGGCCGCCAAGGCGGAGGGAGGTCAAGGGAGCGCCATCGCTTGGGGAGTTCTTCGGCGCTGTTGAAGGCACGCACCCGACCGCCCAGCGTCTGCCGGACTTCAGCCACGCTCGCCGGGACGCTCCTCCCCCCGCGGGGTCGGCGGCGGTGGCGGAACCGGCGGGGGCGGTTCTTCTCTCGGCCGCTCGCGCGCGAATGGGTCGCGCAATGGGCCGCGGACATGACCCGCTTCGGCGACAGCCTGGATTCGGTGGTGAGCAGCCTCAATGGCTGCCTGTTCAAGCGCTATCGCGACGGCGCCGAGAATGAGGACCGGCTGCTCAACGACCGCGCCCAGGAGTGCGTCACCTTCCTCGTCGGCCGCGGGCTCGAGGCCGCCCGGGCAGCCCGCAAGACCCTTGCCGCACCCGATTCGAGCGAAGAGGAGAAGGCTTCGGCCGCCGACCTCTACAAGGAGGCCGAGGGGCTCATCTATCATGCCTGCAACCTGCTCTATTTCGGCTCGGGCACCCATGCGAACAAGGACCGGGTTCCGGGGCTTCTGACCGAGGACGCGCGGCGGGCGTTCCTCGAGGATTACGCCGACCTCCTCGACCTGCTTGCGCAATCGCACGAACCGCGCACGCATCATCATCTGCTTGAGCTCTACGAATATCTGGTTCCGGCCAATCCCGCCCGGCTGCTCGACGCCATGCATGCGCTTCTCACTGGCCGGGCGGCGGCGGAAGGCTATCAATATGAAAGCCTCGGCCTCACCGTCGTCGTCCGCATCGTCCGCCGCTTCCTGGCCGACCATCGCAGCCTGTTCGACGAGCCCGAGCAGCGCCAGCGGCTGTCCGACATGCTGACCCTGTTCTCGGACGAAGGCTGGCCCGAAGCCCTGCAATTGCTCTACGACCTGCCCGACCTGCTGGGCTAGCCGAGCTCCGCGGCCAGCGCTGCGCAGCGCTCCCCGACGATCGCCGCAACCGACGCCGCCGTCTCCTCCGCTGCCTTGCTGCGCAGCGCCGCCGGCAGGCCGACGTCCGCCGCCGCGGCATCGAGCGAGTGGACCAAAGCGTGCGCAATGTCGGCGGCCTGGCGCAGCGGCAGGTCGATGGTTCGCGCAAGCGTCTCGAAGTCGCGCCAGCGCAGCCGGTCTTCCTTCCCGGCAAGCTTCAGCGCCATATGATCATGCTCGAGCCCGGGGAACACCCTCGTGGTCAAGGTATCGTACAGCGGGGAGAGGCGCGCGCTTGCAAAGTCGCGCGCACCGGTGGCGGCAATCTTGAGGATCGCGACATTCTTCAGATGCATGTCGCCATCGGCGATCAGCCAGGTGAAGAGGGCCCGCCGGAACAGGGTTGCAAGATCCTCCGACGGCTCGGTCGAGACGGCTCGAAGCGCGCGCGCCATGCGCTCGATCGTCCCTTTATATTTGTCCTCGGAGCGCACCCCGAGCAACGAGCAGAAATCCTCCAGCGCAAGGAAGCGCTCGTCCTTCGCGCCCTCGCGCACATCGAAGCGCTCCACGAGCAGCGCCGGCGGCATGTCCTCGGGCATCTTGACCAGCGCACAAGCGGCCGAGCGAAAGCCCGCCCGGGCGCCAAGCTCGAGGCACAGCCATTCGACAATCGGCATATGCTCGAAGCCCGAAGTGCCGGCCGGCTTGAGGATATGCGTGAAGGGGAGATCGGTCGCCGCGCGCAACCGCCCGTCGCGGTCGAGGTTCATCGGCGCCTTGATCTGCACGCCCGACAGGCGGGGCGTCGTCCCCGACGCGAAAATCCGCGCGAGATTGGCCTCGAACGAGCCTTCGAGGGCGGCGCGCTCGGCGCCCTCGTAACGCCCGCTGAACAGCCCCTCATTTGCGAAGCCCTGGAGGCGGCCTTCGAGCATGTCGCGCGGCAGCAAGCCGAGCTCGCGGGCATCCTCGGTGATGGTGATGTTCGAGAGATAGCGCTTGCCCTGGCGCAACGCGCTGCGCTCGTCCTCGTCGCGCAGCACCTGCGCAAGCCAGCCCTCGGGCAGCAGCGATTCGATGAACGGCGGAAGCGCGCCGGGGATCGTCTCGCGAATCAGCGGCGGGAAGCTGCCCTTGGCGGCCGCCCAGCGCCATTCGTGTCCGTCGTGGGAGAGCGACCCGAGCTTCACCCCGTGCCAGGCGACGACCAGCGAGAAGGCCGCGCGGTTGGGGATCGGGGCCGCGGGCGCAAGGCTGCCGCGCAGGTAGCGCTCGGC
>DASZYL010000016.1:0-11506 GCA_035545385.1 Sphingomicrobium sp.
AGCCTTCGACTGGAGATAGCTGATGGTGGCGCCAGTGAGCTGAGCGTTGGGCGCAGCCTCCTTCAGCATCTCCTCCCACATGCCGAACTTGACCAGGCCATCGTAAAGGAAGCTCGCCGGCCAGTCGAAGCCCGGCATCGCGAGCAACATCGAGTCAGGCATATGCTCCCTTGCATCCCTCAGCGCCTGGATCGTCTCGGCGCGTCGGCCCTGCATTCCGGCGGCGCTCGCGAGGAACTGGAAATTGTGGATGAGATACATGGGATAATAATCGGGGGGCGCGGTCTCCTTCAGATAAAGGAGATCGGCAGCGGCCCCCTTGCGGTTCGCTTCCGCCGACTCTTCGTACCTTCCGACCCGCTGCATGATATGCGCAGGCATGTGCTCGAGGTGGCCGGCGGCAGGCATCATCCCCTCGAGAGCTTCAGCGGAAGCGATCGCAAGCTCCGGGTGCTTCGAGGCTTCCACCGCATGGATGTAATAATGATTGGCTCCAGGGTGCTTCGGATCCTTCTTGAGGACGCCTTCGAGGAGGCCGACAATCTCATGGGTCCCGGGATTGGCCGACCCGTCGCGGTTCCACAGCTTCCACGGGTTCGTGTTCATCAGTCCTTCGGCGTACATCGTCTGAACATCGAGATCGTTCGGATAGGAGGCGGCCACCCGCCGCATCGCCTCGACATAGGCGGAGAGCAGCGGCTTGCTGTTGGACGGGTCGACTTCCCCGGTTCCGCGGTAGCGCTTGGCGACAGCGGCAATGAGGGCGCGTTCGACCGGGGTTGCCCTCCTGGCATTCGCTTCGGCCTTTCGCACGGCCTCCCAGCCGACGCGCGCCCGCGGCGAGCTCATCATCGGCATGTTGTAATTGGGACCAAGGGTAAGCGCGACGCCCCAGTAGCAACTCGCGCACGACGGATCGATCTGCGCGGCCTTGGCGAAGGAGCGCGTCGCTTCGTCATGATTGAACGCCCAGACGAAGCGCATGCCCTGGTCGAAATATCTCTGGGCGAGCCGGGAGCGTGTCGTGATCTTCCGATGGAAGGTGCCGAGCCCATCGAACAGCTGTGCTCCCTTGGCCCAGCCGGCAAGCGTAGCCGGCGCCGCCGGCGCCATGTCGTGCGATTGGGGAAAGGCGCTTTGCGGGAGGAAGGCACTACCGACAGCAATGCAGGAAAGGACGGTTCTGCGCATCGGCCACCCCCTTCTTGAGACCGGAGACCTTCTAGACTCAAGCCGCTCCGTGTCCAAGATCATCGGGGCGGGCGAAGGCCCCGATGTTCGCTCGGTCCAGCCGATTCCTGTAAGGGTCCCGGAAGCTCCGGGAGATCGTCATGAAAACCCTCGCCGCCTTCATCATCGGGCTCCTCGCGACCCCGCTTCTTTTCGCTGCACTTGCACTCTCGGGCCGACTCCCGAGCGACGCCGTCTCGGAACCGCCGAAGTGGGAATCCTCCCTCGGGATGCGCGCGCTCGACGCCTCGCTCGAAAGACGGTCACAGTCGTTGAAAGGGGAGCTCAGCCCCAACGATCCGGCGGTGATCGCCGCCGGCCAGAAAATCTATGCCGATGATTGCGCGGGCTGCCACGGAAGCGCCAAGGGGCCGAGCGTCTGGGGCTCGAAGGGACTTTACCCGCGCGCACCGCAATTCTTCCAGGAGGGATCCGACGTTTCGCCGCGCGAAGCCTATGCCGCGATCCACGATGGAATCCGCTATTCCGGAATGGGGGCGTGGCGCGACCTCATGAAGGAGGAAGACATGTGGAAGGTCGCTTACGCCGTCGCCTCCATCTCGGGACGAAAGCCGATGAAAGACCGGGATTGAACAGGAGTCCCCAAGCGAAAGATTTCGCCGCCGCCTTTTCACTTTTTGAGCCTCGTTTTTCACGAGTGAACGGCAGTTGAAGGAACCCGACTCGGCGTCGGTGCATTTTCCCGGCAAAAGTCAATAGCAAAGTTTAGGTGTGAAAAATGAAGCAGCTGGCCCTTGTGCTGGCGCTGACGGGATCGTGCGTAATTGCGACTACCGCAGCTGTTACGCCGGCGTCCGCGCTGGAAACCTACGAAGCCCAGATGGAAGCGAGCGACGCCGCGTCACAGGCGCGTGTCGACATGGTGGATGCTTTCGGTCCCAAAGTGCTGAAGCCCGGGCAGTACCTCTGGCGCGATGTGCCCGAGAGCGCCGGGCCCGAGCGGGTCGTGATCAGCCTCTCCGACCAGATGGCCTATTTGTACCGGGGTGATACGCTGATGGCGGCCGCCACCATTTCGAGTGGCCGCGATGACAAGCCGACCCCGAGCGGGATCTTCTCGGTGCTGAACAAGACGCCGATGCATCACTCGAACAAGTACGACAATGCGCCGATGCCCTTCGCGCAGTTCTTCGAATCCCACGGGATCGCCATGCACGCTGGGTTCAACCCCGGTCACCCGGCGAGCCACGGCTGCATTCGCCTGCCGAGCGCGTTCGCCAAGAAGCTTTATTCGATAACGGACATCGGAACTCCCGTTATCATCGGCGCGTAGCTGCCGAGGGCCGCGCCCGAATATCGGCGCGGCCCCAGTCTTCTTTCCCGAGCTCCCGAAATGCAGTTGATCGCGCGCGGGGATACGCCCATGCGACCCGTGAGTTGAGCGTTTCCGAAGGCAGACACATCGGAGATTTGAGAATGGCCAAGAAGGCGACGAGCAAGAACGAGACCAAGGCTCGCAGCAAGGGCGCAAGAAAGTCCCCCAGGACGGGAACCGCGGTGGCGGTCCGCTCGTCATCAAGCAAGTCGCGCTCGCAGGAGGGCATGGGCGACGCCTTCATCAAGCTCATGCAGAGCCCCCTCGTCGCCGAGCTCGTCGCCGTTGCCGCGACCGCCGCGCTCGCTTCGCTTGCCGAGCATGGATTCACGAGCAGCGAAGGGACGCGCGGCAAGCGCGCCGGAAAGGCCGTGAAGGAAGCTGGCAAGGCGGCAGCCGCAGCTGTCGGCCGGCGCCTCGGCAACGAGATCGATGAAATTCGAAAGGCCGCTAAGGGCGGCGCAAAAGCGTAATTCGAGCGCGCCCAACCTGGCGCTCGGCCTCGAGGACAAGTTCGCGAGGATCAAGAGCATCCTCGCGGCTGGTCTCGATACTGATCCAGCCGCCCTTCGCCAGCCAGCCCGAGGCCAGGACCGAACGAAGTGCCGCGTTTCCCGATGAAGGAGCGTAAGGCGGATCGGCGAAGATGAGGTCGAAGGGGTCGGATCGAGGCAAAGCGAGGGCCGAGCCCGGGATCGTCGTCACTCGTGAACTAGCCCCCAGCTTGTCGGCGTTGCGCCGAATTGCAGCTGTCGCCCCGGGATCCGTTTCGACGAAGGTGGCGGCTTGCGCTCCCCTCGAAAGAGCCTCGAATCCGAGCGCTCCGCTTCCCGCGAAGAGGTCGGCCACGCGAAGGTCCTCGAAGCTCCCGAGGCGGCTCGCGAGCATCGAAAATAGGGTCTCCCGCACCCGGTCCGCGGTCGGGCGGGTCATGACCCCTTGCGGGGCCTCGATCGATCGCCCCCGCCATTCTCCGGCAATGATCCTCATCGAAGTCCGCTTCGGAAGTTCTCCAGCTCCGACCTGTCGATTTCATCGGCATCGCCCGGCTCCATCCCCTCGATCGTAAAGGGACCGTAAGCGGTCCGGATGAGCCGGGAGACCTTGAGACCAAGGTGCTCGAGGACCCTGCGTACCTCGCGGTTCTTGCCCTCGGTGAGACTCATCTCGATCCAGCAATTGCTGCCGGTGCGCCGCTCGAGGTTGGCGTTGATCGACCCGTAGCGCACCCCCTCGATCGTGACCCCTTCCGCCAGATCCTCGAGCTCGTCCTGCGAAACGCGGCCGAAGGCCCGGGCCCGGTAGGTCCGGACCACTCCCGTCCGCGGCAGTTCAAGCTGGCGCTTCAATTCGCCATCGTTGGTGAGGAGCAGCAATCCTTCCGTCATGAAATCCAGCCGCCCGACCGGCATCAACCGGGGAAGCCCCGGTGGCAGGCGATCGTAGATCGTCGCCCTCCCCTTCGGATCGCGCACGGCCGTGATCGTGCCCTGCGGCTTGTAGAATCGGAACAGCCTCGTCGAGGCAGCCGGGCGAACCGCCTTTCCGTCGACCGTCACTCCGCCAAGATCGGCGATGAGGGTTGCCGGCGTCGTCAGCTTTTCCCCATTGAGTGCAATGCGTCCCTGGGCGATCATGCGCTCGATCTCGCGTCGCGACGCGATTCCTGCGCGTGCGAGCAGCTTGGCGATACGCTGCGGTCCGCCCTCGGCTTTTTGTGGCGTCGCGGATACAGTGCGATCCCGCTTGCGATGTCGCGGCACAGCACGCTTGTTCGTTCGTTGAGGATCTGGATTCATCTGATCGGGGCCAAAAGATGTTGTTCGGGAAGCGTAAGCAGGTGGTCAAGCGCATCCTCATTGTCGAGGACGAACCGCTGACCGCGTTCGATAATGAAAATTTTCTTGGCGACGCGGGCTACGAGGTCGTGGCGACCGTCGACGACCTCGACGAGGCGCTTCGAGTGCTCGATCGCGAAGTCATCCATCTCATCTTGAGTGACGTAAGGCTTCGCGGCGACCGCACCGGGATAGAGCTTGCAACGACCGCAAAGGAGCGCGGCGTTCCGACCCTCTTTGCGACCGGACACATCCATCCGGGCGCCTCGGAGATCGCGATCGGCTGCGTCATGAAACCCTATACCGACCGCCAGCTCATCAAGGCGATCGAATGCGTCGATCGCCATCTCCAGGGTGAGAAGGTGAAGACGCCCAAGGGCGTCGAACTGTTCATCGCGCTCGGTGAGGGCGAGTAGTCGGCGAGCCGAGCCGGCCGGGGTTATGCAGCCTGCGAAAGCTGTCTAAGGTTCCACCTCCAAACGAGGAGGGGACCAGATGGCAGGCCAGCGGCCAAAGGGGTGGAAGTTAATCAAGGCGGCGCTCGCGACGCGCAAATCGGCGACGATGCTGGCCTTCGGTTTCTCGTCCGGGCTGCCGTTCGCGCTCCTGATCGGCACTCTCAACGCCTGGCTTGGCGACGCGCAGATCAACCTCGCGACGATCGGGGTCCTTTCCTGGATCGGTCTCGGCTATGCCTTCAAGTTCCTCTGGTCACCGCTCGTCGACCGGGTAACCCTCCCGTTCCTCGGGCGTCTTGGAAGGCGCACGAGCTGGATCGTGCTGTGCCAGGTCGGACTCATCATTTCCTTCGTCGGACTTGGCGCGACAGATCCTGCAACCGCGATCGGCTGGTTTGCGATATTCGCCGTCATCGGGGCCTTCTCCTCGGCGACCCAGGACATCGCCGTCGATGCCTGGCGCATCGACGTTGCCGACGAGAGGACGTCGGTCGAGCTACTCTCGGCGGTCTACCAGTTCGGCTACCGCACGGCGTCCATCGTCGGCGGCGCCTTCGCTCTCTTCCTCGCGGCGCGGATCGCGTGGGGCACGGTCTATTGGGTCATGGCCGCGCTCGTGGTTGCGGTGATGGTCGTTGCACTGACCGCCCCGGACACCCAGCGGCCGCCGAAGAACGTCATCGAGGAGGGCCTCGAGCAGCCAGGAGAGATCAGCGCCTCGATCAGGTTCGCGGCGCTCGCCATCGTTGGCGTCTGCTGGGTCTGGGCGATCGCCTCGCTCGGCGTGTTCATGGCCTCGATGCTCGCGGCTCAGCAGGCGGGAACCAAGGCGCCCTCGGTCGCCGATTTCACCACCGAAGTCGGCCCGTGGATCATCGTCGCGACCGTGTTCGTCCCCCTGGTCATCGCAGCCGGTGTGAACTGGCTCAAGGCGCACGGGCGGGGAGTCCAGCAAGTGGGAGTTTCCCATCCCAAGGGTGGGCGCGCAGTGATGAACCACATCTATGGAGCGCTGGTATCACCGCTTGCCGAGCTCTCCGAGCGCCTTCGCTGGGGCGTTCTCGTCATCATCGGCTTCATCCTCACCTACGCGCTTTGTTACAATATCTGGTCGAGCTTCGCCTTCCCCTTCTACCTCGACTACCTTCATTACACGAAGGACCAGGTCGCCTTTGCCTCGAAGGTGTTCGGCATCTTCATGACGATGATCGGGATCAGCCTCGGGGGTTACCTGTTCGGCCGCATCGGCAAGTTTCCAACAGTGCTTATCGGCGCTTCGGTCACTCCCCTTGGCAACCTCCTCTACGCCGACCTCGCCGAGGGAGGGCCGAACATCGACGCCTTCACCCATGCGATAAGACTGAACAACCTCCTCGGCCTGCTTGGCGCCGATGACCGGATGGTCCGGCTGCTCGTCGCCATCTGCTACGAGAATATCGCGACCGGCGTCGCTCTGACCGCGTTCGTCGCTTACCTGTCGGGGATCATCAGCAAGAAGTTCACCGCCGTCCAATACGCCCTTCTCTCGTCGCTCACCTTCCTCGTGGGATCGCTCGGGCGGGGAATCGCGGGCGAGAGCTTCGACAAATATGGCTATGCTCTCGTCTTCCGCTGGACCGCCGCGGCCGGCCTCCTCGCCGTCTTCTTCGTCCTCCTCGAATGGGCCCGGGTCGCAGCGCAGGAGCGTCGCCAGGCGGCCTCGGATTCGCTGCCGCCGGCGCTCGGAGCAAAGGCCACCGAAGCCCTGGCGGAGAGCGGCGAGCCGGCGCGCTGATCAGTCCGGCACCTGGTCGTTCGCGGCAAGGACGACCCCGGCAAGGTAAAGCGAGCCGAAGATGAGGGTTCGAGCGTCTCGAGGGATCGCCACGAGCGCTTCTTCGACGCTGTCATGCGCTGCCGCGGCAAAGCCGAGCTCGCCTGCAATCTCGACGAGATCGCTCGGAGTGAAGCAGGCATGACCGGGGATTGGCACGGCATGCACTTCCGCGGCCAGCCCGCGAAACGGCTGGAGCATCTCCGGCGGGTCCTTGGTCGAGAGGCTCGCGAAGATGAGATGCAGCGGCTTTCCATCGTCGAAGCGATGCTTGACGAACGATGCGATCTGTCTCGCCGCCGAGGGGTTGTGGCCTCCATCGAGCCAGACATCGCGCTCTTCAACGAGCGGCCCCGGAGCGAGATGCTGGAGCCGCGCCGGCCAGTCCGCCCAGCCCATCGCGGCGCCAAGCGCTGCGGGCGGAACATGAAAGGCGTCCTGGTGTCGAAGCATGGCGATCGCGAGGCCGGCGTTCATGGCCTGATGGCGTCCGGCAAGCCTCGGCAAGGGCAGGACCAGCTCTCCCTTCTCGTCACTGTAGCGAAGCTTCCCCTGCCGCGCGATCGCGTCCCAGCTGCCGCCGCGAGGAAGCCAGATTGCGCCGCGCTCGCGCGCAATTGCCTCGATCCTGCCGCCGATGGAGGGCGGATAAAGCTGCGTCACCAAGGGAACTCCAGGCTTGGCGATCGCCGCCTTCTCTCCAGCGATGTCGGGAAGGCCGTTCCCGAGGAACTGCTGGTGATCGAGCGCGAGGTTGGCGATTGCGGTGACGAGGGGATGTTCGATCACGTTCGTCGCGTCGAGCCTTCCGCCAAGCCCCACTTCGAGGATGCAGGCGTCGGCACTCGTTCTCGCGAAGGCGAGGAACGCGACTGCTGTTGCAACCTCGAAAAAGCTCGGCTCGATTGCGCGGCCGCAGTCGATCACGTCTTCAAGCGTTCGCGCCAGCTCGTCGTCGGAAATGAGCCGGCCGGCGATTCGGATCCGCTCGTTGAAGCGCACGAGGTGCGGACTGGTGAATGCGTGGACCGAGTAGCCGCTCGCCTCGAGCGCAGCCCGAAGGAAGGCGACGGTCGAGCCTTTCCCGTTCGTCCCAGCGATGTGGAAGACAGGAGGAAGCGAGGCCTCGGGATTGCCGAGGCGATCGAGCAGCGCGGAGATTCGTTCAAGGCCCAGGCGATCCCCGGCCGGCGAAAGCTTCGAGAGCCGGTCGAGCTGCGCCTGGACCTTCGGATTGGCGGAACGGGCGAAGTCCGCCATCAGGCGGCTTCTTTCGCCTCCGGAGCCAAGTAGGAAACGAGGAGCGAGAGCTTGTCCTTGAGGTCGCCGCGCGAGACGACCATGTCGATCATCCCGTGCTCGAGGAGATACTCGGCGCGCTGGAATCCCTCGGGCAGTTTTTCACGGATGGTCTGCTCGATGACGCGTTGGCCGGCAAAGCCGATCAGCGCCCCGGGTTCGGCGATCTGGACGTCGCCGAGCATCGCGTAGGAAGCGGTGACGCCGCCCGTCGTCGGATCGGTGAGGACCACGATATAAGGCAGCCCCGCCTCCTTCAGTTCCTGGAGGACCACCGTCGTCCGTGGCATCTGCATCAGGCTGAGGATGCCTTCCTGCATCCGGGCGCCACCGGCGGCGGTGAAGAGAATGTAGGGGCAATGTTGTTCGATCGCTGAGCGAACCCCGGTGACGATCGCGGCTCCGACCGCAATGCCCATCGACCCGCCCATGAACGCGAAGTCCTGGACTCCGATGACCACCCTCTGGCCGTCGATCCTGCCGGTCGCGTTGACGAGCGCGTCGCGTTCGCCGTTCGCCGTTCGCGCCGCCTTGAGACGGTCCGTGTAGCGTTTCGTGTCCTTGAAGCGCAGCGGGTCCTCGCGAACCTCGGGAGCAGGCAACAGCTCATACTCCGCCGCATCGAACAGCTGCGCGAACCGCTTCGCGGGCCCAATGCGGTCGTGGAAGTTGCAGCGCGGACAGACGCTGTAATTCTCTTCCCATTCCTTGACGAACACCATCGTCCCGCACTTGCTGCACTTGTGCCACAGGTTCTCGGCGGTCTGCCGCTTCGGAAGGAACGGGATTCCGCTGCGGACCCTGCTCAACCAGCTCATGTCATCTAAATCCTTGTGTCGGCCGGCGTCTGCTCCAGAGCGGCGGCAATGTCCATGATCGCGCGCCGGGGATTGGGTGCATTGGTGATCGGGCGCCCGATGACGAGGACCGACGCACCGTCAGCAAGCGCCTGTTTGGGAGTGACAACGCGCTTCTGGTCGCCAAGCTCGGCACCCTCGGGGCGCACTCCAGGGACCACGAGGAAGCCGTCGGGCCAGGCTGCCCTCGCTGCTGCGACTTCCGCTCCCGAACAGACGATCCCGTCGAGCCCGGCTTCCCTTGCGAGCGCCGAAAGCCGCTCGACCTGGCTCGCGGGCGAACTCTCGACCCCGATCGATCCCAGGTCCGCCTGGTCGAGGCTTGTCAGCACCGTCACTCCGACGACCTTGGTCCCGGGAGGAGCCGCCGCCTTGGCCGCCGCCATCATCTTCACTCCGCCCGCCGCGTGGACCGTGAGGATCGCCGGCTGGAGGTGCGCGAGGGCCCGAACCGCCTTCTCGACCGTATTGGGAATGTCGTGAAGCTTGAGGTCGAGGAAAACGGGAGTTTCGTGCTCGGCGATTCGAAGCACGCCTTCATCGCCGTTGGCGAAGAAGAATTCGAGACCGAGCTTCACGCCGGCGGCGATGCCGCTGATGTCGCGGGCAATCGCGGCCGCCCTGTGAACGTCCTGCGTATCGAGGGCGACGAAAATCGGGCTCATAAGTCAGGGTCTCCATGTTCAGGTGGCTCAGCGATGCTCGCCGAGCGGCTTCGCTCGAGCGCTTCGATCTTTCGCCGGTGCGACCAGTTCCTCGTCCGCATCAGGAGCCAGGTCGGGAGAAAGCCGAGAAGGAAAACGATGAGGAGGAGGATCGGAATCTTGATGTCGGCCTGGATGTCCCCCCAGAGGTTGAGCCTCACCGGGGCCCAGTTCCGGACCGCGAAGAGCACTGCAACCACCGCGACGAGCACCCAGAACAAGGTCTTGAGGAATTGCATCCTTTTCGAGCTCCCGCGGCGCATTTGAGCGCGTCGCGCGTTCATAGCCATAAGCCCGTTTGTCGCAAGACAGAGTCGGTTCATCGCAACCGCTTCCTCGACGCCGTTGAGAGCGGGGCGCATCGGGGTCAGAGCTTGGTTGAGGGTGGGGAGAGAAATTGAGTTGAAGACGATCAGCAAGGTCGGCCTTGGCGCGCTCGTGCTCGTAATGGGCGCGTCGCTGCTGGCGATGCGCCCGCACAGCGACCAGGGCGAGCATTCGCAGCTTACCGCGGCACATCTCAAGCTCGCTTCGATCTCGACGGAATCGCGCCGCGACATCGATTACCGACTCCTCGACGCCCGGCTTCAGCAGCTTGCCAAGAAGCCAGCGATGGTGGGTCTTGCCGTCGGTATCGTCGAAAATGGCCGGATCACCTTCCTCAAGGGCTATGGCGAGACAGAGGCGGGATCGGGAGACCCGGTCACCCCCGAGACCGTGTTCCGCTGGGCGTCGTGCTCGAAGGGTGTCGCGGCAACGATGATTGCCAAGCTCGCCGAGGAAGGGAAGATCGACCTCAGCGCCCCGGTCGCGAGATATGCTCCAGACCTCAAGCTTCCCAACGGGAACGAGCGTGTTGCGACCGTCGGCGACCTCCTTTCGCACCGCCTCGGCCTCTATCGCAACGCCTATGACAACAAGCTCGAAGAGGGCCAGGACCCGAGCTTCCTTCGGACCCAGCTCGGGCAGCTCGACGCGGTCTGCGCACCGGGGACCTGCTGGGACTACCAGAACGTTGCCTATGACGCGTCGAGCGAAATGGTCTCCCGGATCACCCACTTGCCCTACGAGCAGGCGGTCAAGAGATACCTCTTCAACCCGATCGGGATGAGCAGCGGCAGCGTTTCGCTTGCGGGGATTGAATCCAATCGGAGCTGGGCTCGGCCGCATAGCGCCGGAAGGCGCCCCTGGCCGATGAGCGACACCTATTACAAGGTGCCGGCGGCGGGCGGCATCAACAGCAATATCAAGGACATGGCGCTGTGGATGGAAGCGCAGATGGGCGAGATGCCGGACGTGCTCGACCCCAAGCTCCTCGACACGATCCACGCGCCTTATGTCGTGACTCCGACTGAACGCGGACGGCTGCGCAAGTTCCTCGAGCGCGTCAATACCGCCTGGTATGGATATGGCTGGCGCAGCTACGATTATGCCGGGCACAGGATCATCGGGCACCGCGGCGGGATCAAGGGCTACAGGTCGCTGATCCTCTTCGACCCCGCGAAGAAGAGCGGGGTCGTTGCGCTATGGAACAGCGATACCTGGCAGCCGGGCGGGCTCGAGTTCGAAGTCATGGACATGCTCTATCACCTGCCGTTCCGCGACTGGATGGAACTCAACAAGTCGCCCGGGCAATCGATCGCCGCTGCGGACAGCGAAACGAGCGACAGCGGAGATGGCGGGCACTAGAGTTTCGAATTCGCCCTCGCCTTCTTGATCTCGCGCTTCTGCCGGAGGTGGGCCGCGTAGCGGAATCCCATTCCGATGATCGACGTCGCCATCCCGAGGATGAGGACGGGATAGTACCAGGAAGGCGGATCGGACTTGGTCCAGGCGACGGCTCCGAGAAAGAGGACGCTCATGATCGACGTCAGGTAGCCGATCGCCTTGAAGTCGAGTCCGGAGGGCATTGGAACGGTGACGGTCTCGTGACGCATGGGATCAGGAACAACCGGTCCTAACGATTGGTTT
>DASZYL010000017.1:0-9668 GCA_035545385.1 Sphingomicrobium sp.
GGGGCAACAAAGCTTCGCCTGGTATTCGGGCTCGAGCAATCCCTGGAGCAACCCCACCGGTTTCGTTGACAGCGTCGGCTCTTCGCTCTCGAGCGCGGTCGGCTCGGCATCGAGCGCTCCGGGATCGAGCGGAGGCGGATCGTCGGGTGGCGGCGGAGGCGGTGGCGGCGGCGGAGGCTGGTGACTAGAGCCGGCCCGGCCGCCGGAAGAAAGCAATCGGGGCGTCGTGATAGATGGCGTCATCCTGGCGTACGAAGCCGAGCCGACCGGCGAGCTTCATCGACGGCGCGTTGTCGAGATCGATGATCGCCGGATAGGAAGGAGCGGCAAGCTCCCGCTCGGCCCAGGCCAGCGCCGCCTGGCACGCTTCGAAGGCAATCCCCTGCCCGTGCACGATGGGATCGAGAATCCAGCCCATCTCGGGCTCGCCAAGGATCGGGGGCTCCATCTCGCGGTTGAACTGGAAGAACCCGCAATGGCCGACCAATCGGCGATCGCTCTTCCGCTCGATCGCCCACGGGCCCATGCCGATGAGCGACCACATGCCGATGCCCATCAGGAGCCGGCGCCACGAATCCTCGCGCCCGAGCGGCTTCCCGCCGATATGGCGCATGACCTCTTCATTGCCCAGCGTCGCCGCGTGGGCGTCGAGGTCGTCTTTCCTGAACTCTCGAAGGATCAGACGCTCGGTCTCGAGCGTCGGAGCGGAGTGGCGCAAGCCTATTTCTTGCCGAGGGTGAGCCCGCCGAAGCGCTTGTTGAAGCGCGCGACCTGGCCGCCTTCGTTGAGAACGCGCGTATTCCCGCCGGTCCATGCCGGGTGAACCTTGGGATCGATCTCGAGGTGAAGCGTGTCGCCTTCCTTGCCCCAGGTCGAACGGGTCTGGAACTTGGTGCCGTCGGTCATTTCGACGGTGATCATGTGGTAATCGGGGTGAGTACCGGACTTCATCAGATTTTTCCTTGGCTTAGCCGCTGGTTTCCGACCAGCAGCGACAAGTAGAGCGGCGCCTCTACAGTGCGGGGGTAGAAGTTGCAACTCAGGCGGTCTGCGGCGCTCCTGCCCTGAGGCGCGGAATGACATGCTGGGCGAGCGCAAATCCGCCGAAGAGGAGCGCGGCGTAAAAGAGATCGCCCGCGAGCGTGTTCTGGAAGAACGGGATCGCCGCGGTGTAGCAGGCAATGAATCCGGCATAGGTCAGCGGATAGAGGCCGCTCATCAGCCACATTCCAAGGTTCGTGACGACGAAGAAGGTGACGGATCCCAGAACAGCTGCCGCTCCGGTACGAAGAGCGGTTCGGCGCTCTTGGAGCCACCATCCGATAAGGACGACGAGGCCGACAGTCGCATAGACCGTTCCCATCCCGTGATAGAAGCCAAGGATCGCGTCGCTGAGAAGGAGCGCGGCCAGTGGAGCGATGAACGCGATCGCGCGCCTGCCGAGATAGGCGCCGCTGAAGAGCGCCATCGCATCGATCGGGCTGAAATTGGGGGGATGCGGAACGAGGCGCAGCGCTGCGGCTGCGAGGATCGCTGAGAGAAGCGCTGCGAGACGGGCATTGTTGCTGGTCATGGGCGCTTCAATAACGCCGCAAGCGACGGTTTGACAGCCCATCGACCCGCGACGTAGCAATGTCCTCGACCAGGGTGCCGCCCACCGATTTTTTGTCGGACCGGGGGCGGTTCAAAGGGAAGCCGGTGAGATTCCGGCGCTGTGCCCGCAACCGTGAACGCCGATCGCTCCTTCTTGTGGGAAGACGTCGGCCAAGTCGGGAACCTGCCATGGTCCGTCGTCCGTTTCCCCGGCCGGGACCAGCCGCGGGGGCGTGGGCCCTGCTGCCTTTGTGCAAAGGCGGCGCTCCCTCTGTGACGACCTTTGTTCGTCAACGGAGGACCATCATGCCCTTATTGCCCGTCGATACCGACCAGATCGTGATCACGGCTTCCCGAGCCCCGGAAAGCCAGGCGGAAACGCCAGCAAGCGTCACCATCATCGATGAAAAGGAGATCGAACGGCTCGACCAGCCGTTCGTCGCGGACCTCTTGCGCCTGACGCCCTCTGCTTCGGTCACCAGCATCGGGCCCCTGGGATCATTGACCGAGGTGAGGATCCGGGGCTCGGAGGCGAACCACACCCTCTTCTTCGTCGACGGGATCAAGATCAATGACCCAGCTTCTGGCGATGCTCCCCGCTTTGAGCTTCTGAACGCCGATCTCGCCTCGAGGATCGAGGTCGTTCGCGGGCCCCAGTCGGCCCTCTGGGGGTCGGACGCGATCGGCGGCGTCATTGCAGTGAACGGCCTTTCGGATCCGCCGGGGCACTCGCTCCTCGCCGAAGGCGGATCGTTCGGCTTTGCTCGCGCAAGCGCATCGGCGGCGCTCACGTCCGAGATGTCGACCCTCGCCGGCGCCGTTGGATGGCAGCGATCGGAAGGGATCGACAGCTTTGGAAGGAAAGGCGGCGACAAGGACGGGTTCCGGAACCTTTCCGGGAGGCTCCGGGGAACGATCGCCCTCGCCCCCTGGGCGCGTCTCGGGGCTTCGGGAATCGCCCTTGTGGGCGAAAGCCAGTTCGACGGCTTCGATTCCTTGACGTTCGAGCATACCGACACACGCGACTCGAGCCGCAACCGCCTTACGGCGGGACGTCTCTGGGCCGAGCTTGGAAACGAGGGCTCCGGCTGGAGCGGACGCATTGGCGCCTCGCTGCTCGGCTCATCAAACCGGAATTATCTCGGCGATGACCCGGTAAACCGCACGAGCGGGACCAGGCGGAGCCTCGACGCCCAGCTCGAGCGCGCCTTTTCAATTTCCGATCTTCAGAACCGGCTGATCCTTGGCCTCGACGGAGAGCATGAGAGCTTCCATGCGCGCGACACCATCTATGGAGGACTGACCCGCCAGGACCGAACGCGCAATCACAACGCGGTGACGTTCGAATGGCGTGGTTCGACGCGGGTCTTTGCCGGGGACGTCGCCGTTCGGCACGACATGTTCAACAGGTTCAGGGACGCGACCAGCATTCGAGCCTCGGCGCTCGCGAGGCTCGGGCGCGGCTTTGCCCTGACCGGCTCCTACGCCCAGGGAATTTCGCAACCGACATTCTTCGATCTCTACGGGTTCTTCCCTGGTAATTTCGTTGGCAATCCATCCCTTAAGCCGGAAAGCTCGCGCGGGTTCGAAGCAAGTCTTCGCTACCAGCGGGGCGCCTTCGATGCATCGCTTACCGGCTATCGCCAGCGGCTCAGCGACGAAATCATCGACGTCAGCGATCCCGAGACCTTTCTCCAGACCGCCGAGAACCGCGCCGGGGTCAGCCATCGGTCCGGCCTGGAGGCGCAAGCCCGCTGGCGCCTTGGCGAGAGGCTGAGGTTGACCGCCAATTATGCGTTCCTCCATGCAACAGAACCCGATTCAACCGGTGAGCGCCAGTCGACCGAGCTGCGCCGGCCGAGGCACAGCGGCTCGCTCGAGGCCGATGGCTCGGTGGGAAGGTGGAGCTACGGCGCATCCATTGCTTACGTGGGAACCCACCTCGACGCCTCGGACAATTTCCCGTTCGGCATGGTCACCCTCCATTCCTACTGGCTGGCAGGAGCGCGCCTTGCTTATGCTGCGAAAAAGGGTGTCGAACTCTATGTACGGGGCTCGAACCTCTTCGGAGCGCGCTACGAGGACTCGGCGGGCTATCACACCGAGGGATTTGGGCTGTTTGCGGGAGTGCGGCTGGCGAGCCGCTAGCGATCAGTTCTCGGGAGGATCAGCGATCATCGCGGTGAAGTTCGCCTCTGCAGCGAGCTTCCCGTCGATGGTCGCTCTTCCGCTGAACTTGCAGACACTCGAGCGCTTCTGCACGAACTCGACCTCGAGACGAAGGAGGACTCCAGGTTCGACCGGCTGGCGGAACTTCGCGCCTTCGATCGCCATGAAATAAACGAGCTTCCCGGAGCCCGCGAGGCCGAGCGCTTCGACCGCGAGCACTCCCGCGGCCTGGGCGAGCGCTTCGACGATCAGCACTCCCGGCATGATTGGACGGGCCGGGAAATGGCCCTGGAAAAACGGCTCGTTGATCGTCACCGCCTTGATGGCGACGATCCCCTTTTCGGGATCGAGGCTCTCGACCCGATCCACGAGAAGCATTGGATAGCGATGCGGCAGCGCCGCCATGACCCGCCTGATATCCAGCGGGCCGGGCGCGCTGCCGTTCGGTTCGCTCATCGGCGCTTAGCGGCCCTGGGTCGTCGTCTGGGCCGGAGCCTGCGTGGCGACGGTCGGGAGCGCAGTGTTCAGCGCGCTAAGCACGTCGTTCGTGACATCGACGCTCGTCGAGGTCGCAAGCGTCGCACCGACTTCGACGAGGAGGTTGGCGCCGCGGCGCTGCATCACCTGCTGGTAGATCGGGTTGAGCTTATCCTGGATCTGCTTCTGGATATATTGCTGGTTGCGCTGGATCTGCTGCTGCTGGCCCGCAAGCTCCTGGGCCGCCTGCTGGCGCTTGGTTTCCCAGGCCTTGGCGCGAGCCTGGAGCGCTGCGTCGGGAGCCTTCCCCTTCAGTGCGTCGATCGCGGCCTGGATCGATTTCTGTTCGGTCTCGAGCGGTCCCGTCAGAGTCTTTTCGCGGCTCTGGTAGGACGAGACCTGGGTCTTGAGCGCCGCCTGCGCCGTTCGGCAGGCATTGCACTCGCTGGTGACCCGGTCGAGGTCGACGACCGCGACGACCGCGGCCGGGATGGCCTGCGCGCTCGCTGCCGAGGGCGCAAGGACCGCGGCCGCAAGGGCCGCCGAAACGAGCAAAGTCTTCATTAGAATGAGGTTCCTACGTTGAATGTGAAGAGTTTGGGATCGTCTCCCTTCTGGAAGACGACGGCCTTCGCGAGGTCGAGCCGAAGCGGCCCGAACGGCGAAATCCAGTTGACGCCGATACCAACCGAAACGCGCGGCTTGGGCGAATTTCCAAGGAACAGCTCCTTGAACCCGGGGGTCGCGGTGAACTTGGACGGATCCGTAACCGGGGTCCCGTCCTCGAACTTGCTGCAATTGGGAGTCGGGCTCTGGAACGGCGACAAGCCGGTCGTTCCCGAATTGGGCGTGCAGAAAGCGACGATGTCGTTGAGGATCGGCTGGGTGATGCTCCACAGCGAACCCGCGTCGACGTAGACGGAAGGACGAAGCCCGAGGCTCTTGATGCTCGAGCTGACCGGAAGCTCCATCTCCGCCCGGGCGAGATAGAAGGCCTTGCCGCCGATGGCGTCGTTGACCTGGTTGTTGATGTCGAGCTCTTTGAGCGTTCCGTCGGTGTTGTAGGGCACTCGAACCACGCGCGGGCCAATGCCGCGAATGTCGAAACCACGGATGTTCGAGTTGAAGAAGCGGTCCGAGATCCTGATCGCGTCGCGGCCAGGCCCAGGCGCCGATTCCAGCGGATGGATGTACCCGCCCTCGGCGTGAAGCGACAGGATCCAGTTGCCGAAGCTCTTGTACTTCGTCGCATAGGCCTGGGTTCTCAGATAGCGGATATCACCGCCGAGCCCCGCGAAATCCTGGCTGAAGGTGAGCTGCTGCCCACGCGTCGGGTGGATCCCGTCGGTGTCGTCATAGAGCGTCGAATAGCCGACGAGCGATGTGAGGTTCTTGCCGACTTCGTCGCAAAGGTAGGTTCCGGCCTTGAACGGGTCGCACGCCGCGGGCTGCGGGCCGGTCCCGTCGGGGTCGGTGTAGAAGGTGCTCTTGTCGAGCGTGATCTTGTCGTTGCTGAGGAGGTAGCGGGTTCCGAAGTTCCAATATTCGCTCAAGGGGAAGCCGGTCCTGATGCCGAAGCCGGTGCTCAGCTCATGATAGGTCGTGTTCCGGTCGTTCCCGATATAATTGAAGCTGCTGTAGTCGCGGCGGAAGACCTGGGCGCCGAGAAGGATCGGCTTGTCGAGGAAATAGGGATCGGTGAAGCCCGCCTCGACCGACTTCGAATAGAGCGACCAGTTGACGTTCGCGTTGACCGTCTGGCCCTTGCCCATGAAATTGTTCTGGGAAATGCCGAGCTGGACGACGAACCGCTCGAGGCTCGAGTAGCCGCCCGACAGCTGCAGCTGGCCGGTGGGCTTCTCCTCGACGTTGAGGCCGAGAACGACCCGGTCCGGAGCCGAACCTTCCGACTGCTTGATCTCGAGATTGTCCTGGAAGTAGCCGAGGCTCTGGATTCGATCCTGGCTGCGCTTCAGCTTCTGCGCATTGAACGCATCGCCCTCGTTCAACCGGAACTCGCGCCGGATGACCTTGTCGCGCGTGCTGGTGTTGCCGGTGATGTCGATTCGCTCGACGTAGACTCGCGGCGTCTCCCCGACCTTGATGGTGAGGTTCATCACCTTCTTGTCGGGGTCGCGGTTATAGGCGGGATTGATGTCGGCGAAGGCGTAGCCGAGGTTCCCCGCGGCCTCGTTGAGGTTCGTGACCGCGTCCTCGACTTCCTTGGCGTTGAACCAGCTTCCCGGCTGGATCTTGGCGAGCTGGAGCACCTTCTCCTTCGGGAAGTCGCGAAGCGCGCTGTCGGCATCGACCGTTCCGAAATGGTAGCGCGGCCCCTCGTCCACCACGTAGGTGATGACGAAGTCGCGCCGGTCCGGAGTGAGCTCGGCAAGCGCCTGGACGACTCGGAAGTCGGCATATCCCTCGGTGAGGTAGAAGGCGCGAAGCTTCTGCTGGTCCGCTGCGAGTCGGTCGGGATCGTAGGTGTCGTTCGACTTGAGGAAGCCAAGGACTCCGCCCGCCTGGCGGGTGTACATTTCCTTGCGCAGCCGGTCGTCGGCGAATTGCTTGTTCCCGATGATGTTGATCGCCCGGACCTTGGCGAGGTCGCCCTCGTGGATCTCGAACACGACGTCGACGCGATTCTGGTCGAGCTGCACGATCTTGGGATCGACCGTCGCTGCGAAGCGGCCCTGCCGGCGGTAGAGTTCGAGGATCCGGTCGACGTCGGCGCGCACCGCCGATCGAGTGAAGATCTGCCGGGGAGCAAGCTTGATCTCCGGGGTGATCTTGTCGTCCTTGAGCCGCTTGTTCCCCTCGAGGATGATGCGGTTGATGACCGGGTTTTCGCGAACCACGATCACGAGGTCGCCGGTATCGCCGCCATTGATCACGACGTCGGCGAACAACTGGGTCGCGTAGAGGTCCTTCAGGGCCTGGTCGAGAGTCTCGGCCGTGTAGGTCTGGCCGGGCGCAAGGTTCGCGTAGGCCCGGATGGTCTCGGGCTCGAGGCGCTGGTTTCCATGAACCGTGATGGAGCGGATCGTCCCCTGCACCGGCGCTTGCGCCGGGGCCGGAGCGGGAGCCGGGGTGGGTGCAGGCGGCTGCTGCTCGGGCGCGTCCTGGGCCATCAGGGGCGTGGCGGTACCGCCAAGAACGGTTCCGATCAGAAGCAGCGCGCCGGCTCTCCGGCTAAAACTCGTCGTACTTGAAATCACGCGTCCCCGCCTTTTGAGTAAATGGTGCGTACGGCGCGCTTCGCCGCCAAGCCCCGTTATTGCCCTGCCCCAAGCCTCCTAACCAATCAAGCGCTGAAGCCGGTCCCATAAGCCAAGCGAGCCAAGATCGTTGATTGTCGTGAAGACAACCAGCGCGAGGATGATGGCCAACCCACCGCGGAATGCCCAGTCGAGCGCACGCGCGCTAAGCGGTCGCCTCCTGATTGCTTCCACGGAATAGAAAAACAGATGCCCTCCATCCAGCATCGGGACTGGCAAGAGGTTGATGAATCCGAGATTAATTGAGAAGAGCGCGAGCAGTTGAACGAAGGCCAATGGGCCAAGCGATGCCTGCTGCCCGGCAATCTGCGCGATCTTGACCGGGCCTCCAAGGTCTTCGGTGCCGCGCTGCCCGGTGATGATCTGGACCAAACCGTCGATCATCGAGCGGGTGATCAGCAACGTGTAGCTGGCCGCCTCCGGCACCGCCTCGTAAAACGGGAGGCGCTGGAGGACTCCGGTCGTCGGATAGACCCCGAGGAGACCGCGCGTGAATTTCTGGCCGAACGGGTCGGTTTCCGTGTCCGACCTCAAACGGACATCGATCCGGCGGACCGTTCCCTTTCGCTCGAACTCGATTTCGACGGTCTGATTCGGGCGAAGCAGGACGACTGAGCGGATGTCGTCGAAATTGGGCGTGTCGCGCCCGTCTACGGAGAGGATCTTGTCGCCCGGCTTCAGGCCGGCCTCGGCTGCCGCTGTCCCTGGAACGATGGCTCCAACGACATTGGTTCGGGGAGCTCCAAGGGTCATGAAGAAGGCGGCGAAAATGATGATCGCGAGGAGGAAGTTCGCCGCCGGCCCGGCGAGGACGACGAGGAATCGCTGCCACACGGGCCTTAGCTGGAAGGCCTTGTCGCGAAGTTCGGGAGGGATTTTCTCGACGTCGGCGGGACTGCTCACCGGGGTCATGTCGCCGACGAACTTCACATAGCCTCCAAGGGGAAGCCACGCGACCTTCCACCGCGTCCCCTGCCGGTCGGTCCACCCGAGGAGCTCGTGACCAAAGCCGATCGAGAAGGTTTCGGCGGGGATCCTGAACCAGCGCGCGACGAGATAATGGCCGAGCTCGTGGAAGAAGACGAGCGGGCCGAGCGCGCAAATGAACGCGATGAACACCAACCACAAAGGCGGCTGAGGAAGCATCAGTTGCAGCCCTCGCTCATCAGGGCCTCGACAAGGCGCCGGGTCTCGCGGTCGATCTCGAGCACGTCATCGATCGATCGAGGCGCGGAAAAGTCAGCCTCTTCAAGCGCGTCGGCGGCACATTGCGCAATCTCTTGAAAGCCAAGCCTGCCGTCGAGAAAGCCTGCGACGGCGACTTCGTTGGCGGCATTGAGAACGATCGGCGCCGAGCCTCCTGCTTCGAGGGCTTCGCGCGCGAGGCGGAGCGCCGGGAAACGGGTCAGGTCCGGCGCCTCGAAGTCCAGCCTCGCGATCGCCGCGAGATCGAGTCGCTGCGCCGGAGTTTCCATCCGGCGAGGCCATGCGAGCGCATAAGCGATGGGAATCCGCATGTCCGGGCTCCCGAGCTGGGCGAGCACCGACCCGTCGACGAATTCGACGAGCGAGTGAATGACCGATTGCGGGTGGACGACGACATCGATCCGGTCCGACGTAAGCCCGAAGAGATAGCGCGCCTCGATGAGCTCGAGGCCCTTGTTCATCATCGTCGCCGAATCGACCGAGATCTTCGCTCCCATCTTCCAGTTCGGGTGCGCCACGGCCTTGGCGGGAGTTGCAGCCGCAATCTCCTCGTTCGAGGCGGTCCTGAACGGGCCACCGCTCGCGGTCAGGATGATCCTTGCGACATCGTCCATGCTGGCCCCGGCAAGGCACTGGAATATCGCGTTATGTTCGCTGTCGATTGGGAGGATGGTCGAACCGCTTCTCGACGCCGCCCCGGTCATCAGCTCGCCCGCGGTGACGAGCGCCTCCTTGTTGGCGAGGGCAACGGTCTTCCCGGCCTCGATCGCGGCCATGACCGCGGTCAGTCCGGCGCAGCCGACGATCGCGGCGATCACCAGCTCGGCCTCCCCGGTTGCCGCTTCGATCAGGGCATCCTTGCCCGACTCGCAGCGGCAGCGGGTTCCGACGAGGAGTTCCTGGAGGTCGCGGTGGCGCGATTCGTCGGCGATGACCGCGAGCCTC
>DASZYL010000018.1:0-2986 GCA_035545385.1 Sphingomicrobium sp.
GCGGCACCAGGAGCGATGCAACGCGATCCTCGTGATCAGCGCTGCCGGCGCCTCCCATCCCTTCGCACGCGCGTGCCGTTCGCTCCAGCGCCGGGCGCTCGAGCTCGGCGAAGAAAGCGGCGAGGGTAGGAGGGGCGTCGCTCTTGCGCGCGCCATGGCGATGCTGACCTATCGAACCCCGGACGAGTTCGAACATCGCTTCAACGCTCTTCCCCGCATCGAGGAGGGAAGGGTCCGTGTCGGAGCCGACGATTATCTCGATCATCACGGCCGAAGCCACGCCGAACGGATGAGCGCCGCCGCCTATCGCCGGCTTTCTGAATCGATCGACCTTCACCGCCTCGATCCTGGCGCGATCAGCGTCCCTGCGACCCTCGTGGCGGTCGACAGCGATACGCTCGTGCCCGCCAAGGATGTCGAGGCGCTCGCCGCGGCCGTCCCGTCGGCGAGCTTCCGACTGATCGCTTCGCGCTTCGGTCACGACGCCTTCCTCAAGGAGGAGGGCGAGATCGCCCGATTGATCACCGATTTCCTGCAATCCCTGGAGACCACGTCATGAAGTTCACCCAAGCAACCCGCGCGGTGCGCGCGGGCATCGACAGCGACTGCGCCCATGGCGCCGTGATTCCTCCGATCACCCTGTCGGCGACGTTTTGTTTCGAGAACCTCGATGAGAAGCCTCGATATGATTATACGAGGAGCGGCAATCCCACGCGCGACCTGCTCGCAGGGGCGATCGCCGATCTCGAGGGCGGGGCAGGAGGAGTGGTCACCGCCACCGGAATGGCGGCGATAAGCGTCGTTCTCCATGCGCTCCTCGTCCCTGGCGAACGGCTGCTCGCTCCCAACGATTGCTATGGCGGAAGCTGGAGGCTGTTCAGCGCGCTCGCCGCCAAGGGCCTGTTCGAGTTCGAGACCTGCGACTTCACCAATGAAGCCGAGCTTGGCGAGGCTCTGGGGCGAGGGCCCCAGCTGGTCTGGATCGAGACCCCTTCGAACCCGTTGCTGAGGATTACCGATCTTGCGGCGGTGATCGCAGCGGCGCGCGAACATGGTGCGCTGACGATCGTCGACAACACCTTCCTTTCGCCCGCTCTCCAGCGGCCGATCGAGTTCGGCGCGGACGTCGTCGTCCATTCGACCACCAAATATATCAATGGCCACAGCGACGTCGTCGGCGGAGCGGTCGTTGCCCGCGACCCTGCGGTGCTCGAGCAATTCGAATATTGGGCGAACGCGCTTGGAGTTACCGGCGCCCCGTTCGACAGCTATCTCACCTTGCGGGGCTTGAGGACCCTCAACGCAAGACTTCGGGTCCACCAGGAAAATGCCGCAATCCTCGCCGAGCAGCTGGCCGGCCACCCCGCGGTTGCGCGCGTTCACTATCCCGGCCTTGCCGACCATCCGGGGCATGACATCGCGGCGCGCCAGCAGGACGGCTTTGGAGCAATGCTGTCGTTCGAGCTCGCCGGGGGCGAAACGGCAGTTCGCGCTTTCGTCGACGGGCTGAGCTGCTTCACGCTCGCAGAATCCCTTGGGGGCGTCGAAAGCCTCATCGCCTATCCGCTCACGATGAGCCATGCGTCGATGAGCGAAGATGCCCGAAAGCGCGCTGGGATCGGTCCCGGGCTCCTTCGGCTGTCGGTCGGGATCGAAGACAGCGCGGATCTTTCCGGGGACCTGGCCCTGGCGCTCGAGCGCGCGCTCGGAGCGAATGAGGAGGCGGTTCGATGTTAGCCGCTGAAGGCTTTGGTCCGCCTCAGGCGGTGCCGGCGCCCTTGCCGGCGGAGAATGACGTTGCGCGGCTCGCCCTTCTCGGGAGCGGCACTGTTGGGCAGGCGGTGCTCGAACGGCTGCACCAGTGGCGCTCGAGGGGCCACGACCAGGGCCTGAGGCTCGTCTATGCTGCGAACACCCGTCTTGCGCTCCACGATTCAGAAGGGCTTTGCCCGGTGCTGACGCGCTCCCGGCTGGTCGAGGCGTCAAGCGCTGCTTCGGGCTGCGAGAATGGCGCGCTCCTAAAGGCCCTCGGAAGCAGGGGTGTCAGGATCCTCATCGATGCGACCGCGGACCGGGGCGTCGCACGGTTCCACCCGCAGCTTCTTCGTTCCGGGATCCATGTCGCCACCGCCTGCAAGCTTGCGAGCGGAACGTCGCTCGATCTCTGGAGGGACATTTGTTCGGCCTGTGCCGAAAAAGGCGCGGGCTTTGGCGACCGGGCGACCGTCGGAGCGGGGCTTCCGCTTCTTCGCTCGATCCGGGAGTTGCGCGCCGGGGGCGACCGGATCCACTCGATCGCGGGGATCATGTCGGGCTCTCTTGCCTGGCTGTTCGACCGCTTCGATGGTTCAAGGCCCTTCTCCGAGCTGGTGAGCGAAGCCCGCGAGGCGGGATTTACCGAGCCCGACCCGCGCGATGATCTCTCGGGCGAGGATGTGCGGCGCAAGCTCCTCATCCTCGCGAGGGCCGCGGGGTTCGCGCTCGACAGCCATGAAGTCGAGGTCCGCTCGCTCGTTCCAGAGGACCTTCGCGCCGTTCCGCTCGATTTGCTCGAAGCGGAGTTGCGGCAGATCGACGCCCCGCTTTCGATCCTCGCCGGCGAGGCGAGGAGGAAGGGGAAGAGCCTGCGCTTTGTCGCTCGCCTCGAGAACGGGCGTGCGAGGGTCGGAATCGAGGCGATCGCTCCATCTGACCCACTGGCGGGGGGCGCCGGGACCGATAACCGGGTTGCGATCTGGTCCGACCGCTATGCGACCCAGCCGCTGGTGATCCAGGGTCCGGGCGCCGGCCCCGAGGTCACCGCTGCAGCGCTTCTCGATGATGTCCTCAGCCTCCGGGCAATGGCCTTGGCGAGGAGCGGCCCGACGGGCTAGAGGCGCGCTCATGTCCGCTTCTTTTCCTTCCATTCGAATGCGCCGGGGACGTTCGAGCGCGTGGATGCGCTCGATGCTCGCCGAGAACAGGCTGCACCCTTCCGATTTCATCT
>DASZYL010000019.1:0-3207 GCA_035545385.1 Sphingomicrobium sp.
AACATCCAGGTGCTGCGCGGCCCGCAGGGCACGATCGTGGGTCAGAACGCCACCGGCGGAGCCGTCTTCGTCAACACCAACGATCCCGTCATCGACGGTGGCTATCATGGCTACCTGACCGCCAATTACGGCAACTACAACGATATCGGCGCGCAGGGTGCGCTCAACCTTCCCGTCAGCAGCACCTTCGCAGCGCGCGTCGCCTTCTACGGCGAGCACCGCGACAGCTTCTACGACATCACCGGCCCCGGCGGCGCTCCCTACCCGTTCAACAAGGGTGACTTGAGGATGTACGCCGGACGGCTGAGCCTCCTCTGGAAGCCGGTCGAGGGGCTCACCATCACGTCCAAGACCGACGCCGATTATTTGAACATGGGCGCCTATCCGGCCGACCCCTATTATCACCGGTTCGAGACTCTCCCGGGGACTGGCGCCCCCAATCCGACCCACACCGATCTCTTCGACATCACCGCCAATGCTCCGCAGGCGGCGAAGGACAAGTTCATCCGCGAGATCCTGAGGATCGACTACAGCTTCGCAAGCGGCATCCGGCTTCGCTCGGTATCGGCCTACGCCAAGGGCAGCACCATGTACCGCGCCGACCTCGACGGCACGGCCTCGGACGTCCCGAGCCCGATCAATGGCGCGCTGAACAACTGGGCCTTCTTCGACGATGTCCGGGAGCGCCAGATCTCGCAGGAGTTCAACATCATCTCGCCGGATACCGAGCGGTTCACCTGGCTCCTCGGCGCTTTCGGCGTGTGGAACAAATATTGGTTCCTGAAGCCCTTCCAGTTCGTCATCGACACCAACTTCCCGCTGCCCGAGGACAACCCGTTCAAGCCCTTCTTCGTCTACTCGCTGCAGGGCATCAACCCGACGAGTTCGCTCGCCGCCTTCGGACAGGTCGGCTACAACATCACTCCGGGTCTCAAAGCCGAACTCGGCGCTCGCTACACCGCGAGCCGCACGAGGAACGATGTGGACGTCCTCCAATACGGGACTCCGATCCTCGACAAGCAGAAGGCGAGCTTCCACGATTTCTCGTACAAGGCGTCACTCGGCTGGACGATCAATCAGAACCATTATCTCTATGGGTTCGTGGCAACGGGCTTCCGTCCAGGAGGCCTCAACGTGCCCGTTGGACCGGCCGCGCTCGAGCCGTTCGATTCCGAGAAGGTGCAGTCGTTCGAGGCCGGCTGGAAGGGCACGTTCGCCGACGGTCACGTGCGGGCGACCCTCGACGGCTTCTACAACAACTACAAGAATTTCCAGGTCATCATCGGCTATCCGCTGCTTCCCGTCTTCGGCATCGAGGTGAATGTCCCCGGCAAGACGAAGATCTACGGGGCAGAGGCCGAGCTCAACCTCCGTTTCGGCCGCCTCTCGATCGACGGAGGGGTGAGTGTCCTTCACAGCTCGCTGGCGCAGTTTTTCGCAGTCGACCCGCGCGGAGCGAGCCTTGCCCCCTGCGATCCCGAGACGGGTCCCGCGAGCGCAAGCTGCATCAACCTCAAGGGCCAGGAGCAGACCTACGCACCGAACTTCACCTTCAATGCGTCGGCCTCCTACGAGATTCCGCTCGGCCCGAACGATACGCTGACGCCGAGGATCAATTACGGCCATGTCGGTCCGCAATGGGCGACCCTCTTCGAGAACCCGGTTCTCGGCGACCGCCTCAGCGAGCGCAACATCGTCAACGCGCAGCTCGCCTGGGCTCATCGCGACTGGACCGTGACGGCCTATGCGACGAACCTCACCAACCAGCATTATGTCGCTGCGCTCAACAGCGGCCTCGATTTCGCCGGTGCCCCGCGCCAGTACGGGATCAGGGTCGGGAAGGTCTTCTGAGTGACGGGCGGCCGGCCAATGAGCGGGCCGGCCGCTCGTCCCGCTCCCCCGGGAAATCGATGCAATCCTATCGCCTGACGGTCGACAAGTTCCTCGACCATGCCGCCAAATGGTTTCCCGACCGAGAGGTCGTGGAGGCCGATTCCGGCCGCGTCGTCGCGAGGGCCGGCTATGCGGAGCTGCGCGAACGGAGCAACCGCATGTCGGGAGCGCTCGAAGCGCTCGGAATGAAGGCGGGAGACAGGATCGCGACCCTCGCGTGGAACACGAGGCACCATTTCGAGATCACCTATGCCGCGATGGGCGCCGGGTTCGTCTGCCATACGCTCAACCCGAGGCTCATGCCCGAGCAGCTTGCAAGGATGATCAGCGAGGCCGACGATCGCCTGATCGCGGTCTCGGCAAGGCTTCTCCCGCTCCTCGGGGAGATCGCCGATCATTGCCCGAGGTTCGAGCATGTCATCCTGCTCGACGAGGGGGATGCTCCCGACAATTTCAGGGGCGCACGCGCCTGGTCCCATGAACAGCTGCTGGAGGCGCACGGAAGCGAAACGCGCTGGGGCGACTTCGACGAGGAGGCCGCCGCCGGGCTCTGCTACACGTCGGGAACGACCGGGAACCCCAAGGGCGTCGTCTATTCGCACCGCTCGAACTACCTCCACACGCTTCGAGCGCTCCAGGCGGATGCGTTTGCGATATCGGGAAGCGACGTCGTCCTGATGGCGGTCCCGATGTTCCATGCCAATGGCTGGGGTATCCCGTTCGCCGCCCCGGCGGTTGGCGCACGGCTCGTCCTTCCTGGTCGCCATGCCGATGGCGCGAGCCTCGCCCGGCTGATCCGCGAGGAGGGAGTGACGGTTGCGATCGGAGTCCAGACGGTCTGGCTCGGGGTGGTCGATCACCTCAGCGAGGAGGGCGGCGAACTGCCGACCCTGGATCGGGTCATCATCGGCGGTTCGAACTGCCCCGAGGCCCTGATCCGGCACATGGAAGAGGGCCTCGGAGCCAGGGTCCAGACGAGCTGGGGAATGACCGAGCTCTCGCCCTTGGGGACGATTTCTCCCCCCGACGGGCCGTCGCGCTCGACCGCGACCTCGGGGCGAGCGCCGATCGGCCTCGATCTCAAGCTCACCGACGCTTCGGGAAAGGCACTTGCCGAGCAGCGCAACCGGCTCGGCCACCTCTGGGTCAGGGGCGCGAGCGTGGTCGATCATTATTTCAAGGCCGCTTCGGACGCGCTCGACGAGGAAGGCTATTTCGATACGGGCGATCTTGCGACGATCGACGATGACGGGAACCTCACCATCCGCGGGCGCTCGAAGGACCTCATCAAATCCGGCGGCGAGTGGATCAATC
>DASZYL010000020.1:0-9377 GCA_035545385.1 Sphingomicrobium sp.
AACCTGGCCCAACTTCAGCGGGTGACATATCCCAAGAAAGGGGGGTGACGTTGGCCGCGAAGGGAGCCCAGACGTGCCGACGTAAAATGCGAACATCGACGACAGCCCTTTGATACCCGACCCAGTCGACGGGATCCCAACTTCACAGCCATCCGTGAGGAGCCAATTTCCCAACAGGCACTAAGCAGCCAGGCACCCAGACGATACAACACCGCAGTTGCAACTATCGCCCACGAGAATCAGCTCCGTACGAGTTTTGGAGTTGCCTCAGTTCGGAAGCTGGCTCGTGACAGACCCTCTCGCCGGATATGCGGAATAATGACGCTCCACCTGTTGCTCGCCGTGATGACCGCATTCATCGGTGTACCCGTGGCTGCCGGACCAACTGGCGCAACGTCGGTCGTCCGTTCGCCCGACTCTCGCACTTCGATCGCGGTTACAGTGAATGCGAGTGGTCGCCCGACCTACTCGGTGACGCGAGATGGCGAGCCTGTGATCGCTGCATCTCCGATATCGCTAGCGCTCGCAGATGGCCCGCTCGGAACCAGTTCGACAATCACCGCGGTCGATCGCCGCAGCGTGGATGAGAGCTGGCACCTGGTAACCGGCAAGGCGTCCCTGGTTCGTGACCATTTCAACGAAGCAACCTTGCACCTCGTCGACGAACAGCGGCGGCGGTTGGACCTCGTCGTCCGCGCCTACGATGACGGGGTCGCGTTGCGAACGATCGTGCCGGTGCAGCCGAAAATAGATGGAGCCGTCATCACCGGGGAAGAGACCGGCTTCTACTTCCCCCGGGACTACGATTGCTGGGGCTTCAATCCAGCCCAGTTCGGGACCGGCCACGAAGGCGAGTTCGATCCCATTCAGGCCCGCCATATCCGCGACCATAATCTCTACGATCTCCCGCTCCTTTGCGAGACCGGAAAGGCCGCCTTCCTCATCACCGAATCCGACCTGCTTGATTATCCCGCGGCGTATCTGAAGGGCCGCGGCGATGGTGGGCTGGGAGTCGTTACTCGCCTTTCACCGAAGCCTGGTGATCCCGAGATCGCAGCACGAACCTTGCTTGGCGAACCGATCCGGACGCCATGGCGGGTGATCATGCTTGCCGACAAAGCGGGAGAATTTGTCGAGTCCAATCTCGTCGAAAACCTCGCGACTCCGTCCCGCATCAAGGACACGAGCTGGATCAAGCCCGGCAAGGCCTCGTCGGACTGGGTGAACGGCGGGAGGATCAACGGCGAGACCGTTCCCGTGAGCAGCACGACGAGCATCAAGGGCTGCATCGACTTCGCGGCCGAGAACCATCTTCAATACGTGATGATCGACGATGGCTGGTACGCCGGTTCGGGGGTTGCGCCCACGTTCGATCCCAAGGCCAATCTGTTCGCCGATGCTCCCAACTTCAATCTCAAGGAAGTGACGGAGTATGCGAAGAAGCGCGGAGTAAAGCTTTGGGTGTGGATCGACTGGCGCGAGATCGATCCGATCATGGAGCGCGCGCTCGATTATCTCGAGGCGCAGGGGATCGTTGGAATCAACGTCGATTTCATGAACCGCGACGACCAGGAGATGGTGCGCTGGTACGAGAAACTCCTCGAGTCGGCGGCTCGTCACAAGCTGATGGTCGAGCTTCACGGAGCATTCGTGCCTCGTGGGCTTACCCGGACATACCCCAATTTCATCACCCAGGAAGGCGTGCTCGGCTCCGAATATAACAAGTGGAGCCGGCGAGTGACGGCCGAGCACAATGTCATGCTCGCTTACACGCGCGCTGTCCTTGGGCCCATGGACTACATTCCGGGCGGCTTCATCAATGTCGCACCAGGCAAGTTCGAGCCGCGCTGGTTGCTGCCGATGGTGCAGACCACGCGCGCTCACAATCTCTCGATGTTCGTCGTCTTCAACAGCCCCTGGACCAGCCTTGCCGACAGCCCGGACACCTATCGCTCCAGCCCCGCCGGGTTCGATTTCATCCGGAACGTGCCGACGAGCTGGGACGAGACACGTTATGTAGCGGGCGAGATCGGCGAATATATCGTGCTCGCGAAGCGCAAGGGCGACAGCTGGTACCTTGGCGCAATGAACGGCGCGTCGCCGCGCAAGGTCAGCATCCCTCTCTCCTTCCTTGGCTCCGGCTCATGGTCGGCCGATCTTTGGCAGGACGGCGACAAGCCCGATGCAATCCATCGGGAAACTCGAAGCGTGAGTTCTTCCGACAGACTCGATATCGATCTTGCAGCAACGGGCGGCGCGGCGGCTATCTTAAAACGACGCTAGCAGGCGTCCAACTGCGAGGACCAGGAAGCGAGAAATCAGGTCAGATCGGACAGCGATCGGGCAAGGAATTCCAGCAACTTAGCTAATCTCCTGGCCTGGGCCGTGCTTCATCGGTGCGGCCCGATGAACAGGAGATCGGCCATGAAATCTGTCAGCGTTGCAAAGGCAGTGACGACGCTTGTCGCATCGACCCTCGTCAGTGCAGCAGCATATGCCACCCCTCCCCAGGGGATAAGCGTTTCTACTGTCGTGAACGGGCATTTCGGGCCCCTCACCGTCCTTCCCAACGACAAGACGGGGAAGTGGAGCATGCATCTCAAGACCACCGATGATACCGACGTCGGGGCCGATCAGATCACGCTCGACGGCGGCGGCTCGACCGGCTGGCACTCGCACCCCGCGGCAGTCTTCGTCACCGTCGTCAGTGGGAGCATCATCTGGTACGACGGAAGCAATCCCGTCTGCCCGGGACATCACTACAGCGCCGGCCAGTCGTTCAGTGAAGGAGCGGGCGTGATCCACAACGCGGTCAATGCTTCGGGCTCCACCCAGGCGCGCTTCATCGGCATCCGCATGAACCCGACCGACGTTGCCTTCGTCGCCGACGAGACCAAGCCGACGAACTGCAATTAGCGTGAGGAGGGATGAGAGCCGCCGCAGCCTTGGCGGCGCTGGTTCCTGATTTCGGGCAATGATATCATCCATTGCCGCGCCAAGCGGGGGACAGCGATTGGGGGCAGCCGTGACCTGGCGGGTGAGTCTGTGCGCCGTCGCACTCGCGACCGGCTCACAGTCACTCGCCGGCGCGGCGACGCAAGCGGATGAGCTGTCCGCGCCCGACGACAAGAGCAAGCCGCCATCCTCGATCACGGCCCGGTCCGTCGAGCAAGGCGGGGCGATGGCTCCCGTCGTCATCACCGGCTCGCGCATCCCGCGAACGAACCTCACAGCGGTCAGCCCGGTCACCATCGTTCGGGGCGAGGAGTTCAGGCTCATCGGCGCAACGAACGCCGAAGATCTTCTCAATCAGCTTCCCCAGGTCAATCCGTCCCAGGGCGATTTCGTTTCCGCAGGCGCGACGGGTGCAGCGACGGTGGATCTGCGAGGCCTTGGCGCCGTGAGGACGCTCGTGCTGGTCAACGGCCACCGCCTGCTGCCGGGCGATCCCAGGTTCCCGGTCCCCGACATCAACAGCATTCCAACGCCGATCATTCAGCGCGTCGAAGTCCTGACCGGTGGCGCTGCCGCGGTCTATGGATCAGACGCCGTCGCGGGTGTCGTCAATTTCATCCTCGACACCAAATTGAATGGCCTCAAGGTCGAGGGCCAGGTCAGCGGCTTCCAGCACGACAATCGGAACGCATTGGCTCAGGGCCTGCTCGACGCAAAGAACGTCCCCTACCCGGATGGCAGTGTGCTCGACGGCCGCCGGATCAATCTATCCGCCGCTTTCGGGCAAGGCTTTTTCGACAATCGCGCTCACGTGACGCTTTACGGTGGGTATCGCGAGATTACCGGCCTCACGGAGGACCATCGGGACACCAGTTCCTGCCCGATCCTCGCCATATACGCCGGCGACCAGGCTACCTCCCGTCTCCAGTGCGGCGGATCGGTTACCGCTTATCCCGGGAACTTTTTCGACAATCTGGGCAACGTCTACCAGGTGACTCCCGAAAGGACGTTCGTGCCGGGGCTCGGCCGATTCAATTTCAATCCCTTCAATTACTTCCAGCGCCCGGACAAGAGATACACCGCCGGCGCCTTTCTGAACGTCGATCTCTCGAATGCCATCCGACCTTATGCGGAAGTCATGTTCATGCATGACCGGTCGGTTGCGCAATTCGGTCCGTCGGGAGATGCCACGAACACCCAGGACGTTAATTGTGATAACCCGCTCCTTTCAGAGCAGCAGCGGACACTCCTCTGCCGGACCGGCAATTTCATCGGCGAAACTCCCGTGTTCGACAACGAGGGCAACCTCGTCCTCGTGAAGGGCAAGCCGACCGTCTTCATCGATCCCGTCACGAGCAAGACCTATAATCGCGCGTGGCTCCTCATCGCCCGGCGCAACGTCGAGGGCGGGCTCATCCAGGACGACCAGAGGCACAGGGGCATAAGGGCGCTTGCAGGCTTCAACGGCGATCTCGGACGCGGTGTCACTTATGACGCGAGCTACCTCTTCGGCCGGGCCGATCTCGACTGGCAATCGCGTCACAATGTCTCGATTTCGGGCCTCGAGAAGGCGCTCGACGTAGTAGAGGACGCCACGGGCCAGAGCGTCTGCCGGTCGGCGCTGATCGCAAAGGAGCTCGGCCCTTCGGCCCCCGGCGCAGACCCGGACTGCGTTCCCTGGGACGTGTTTGCGATCGGTCAGGTGACGCCAGATGCGAGCGCTTACATTACGCTCTCACCCTTCATGCGCGGCTCGTTCAAGGAGCAGGTCGCGAACCTGAACTCGACGATCGAACTCGGTTCCTGGGGACTCCAAAGCCCGTGGTCGAAGGAACCGCCCGCGATCAACCTCGGCACCGAATATCGGAAGGACGAAGTCGATTTCGTACCCGATGAATCGACCCAGCACGGCGACCTTGCCGGCTTCGGCGGCCAGGTATTCCCGATCCACGGCTCGGTCGAGACGAAAGAGGTTTTCGCCGAGGGCCGGGTCCCGCTTGTCACGGACAGGGTCGTGAAGCGACTCGCGTTCGAAGGCGGGTTTCGACGGTCCTGGTACAGCAATCCCTCGAACGACTTTACGAGCGACACCTACAAGCTCGCGCTCGACTTGACCGCGCTCCCGGGCGTGCGCCTCCGCACGAGCCAGCAGCGCGCAATCCGGGCACCCAATGCCATCGAGCTCCTAAGCCCTATCCAGCCCGATTCCTTTGCCAAGGATCCCTGCGCCGGCAATACGCCCAGGGCATCGGCAGCCGACTGCGCACGATCGGGTGTTACGAGCGATCAATATGGACATATCCTCGAGGTCGGCGCCTCCCTCTTCGGCTATAACGCGATCACGGGCGGGAGCCCGGACCTCCAGCCCGAAACCGCGACGACCCGAAGCATCGGCGTGGTTCTCGAGCCCGGGTTCCTCAAGGGCTTCAACGCGACGATCGACTGGTGGGACATCAAGCTCGACCAGGCGATCGCGAAGATCGGCGGGCAGGCGATCGTCGACTCGTGCCTCGCGACTGGAAACCCGATCTTCTGTGATCGAATCCACCGTGCACCGAACGGGTCCTTGTGGCTCGACAATGGCTTCGTCGATAACCGGGAAGCCAATATCGGCGCGTTCCGGATCAAGGGGATCGACGGCGGCGCCAACTATTCATTTTCGCTCGGGCGGCTTGGCTCGGCGAACTTCGAATTCCGCGGCAGCTATGTCCTCAAGTGGATCGTCGACAATGGCGGAAATTCGCTTCCCTATGATTGTGCCGGCCTGTTCGGGGTCCCGTGCGACATTCATCCCAAGTGGAAGCACACGCTTCGTGGGACGTGGAACCGGTCGACGGGATTTTCCCTTTCGCTCCAGTGGCGGCACATGAGCGCTCTCAAGCTCGCCGCCCTCGATCCCAGGTTCAACCTGCAGGACCAGGCGAGTCCGGCAAATAGCCAGCTCGCCGCTGCAAACTATTTCGACGTGACGACATTCGTCCGAATCCGAAAAGGCCTCGCGCTTCGGCTTGGAGTGAACAACGTCCTCGACCGCCAGCCGCCTCTTGCCCTCAACAACACCGCGGCAGGAATCGCGGCGTTCAACGGCAACACCTATCCCATGTGGTACGACCCGCTTGGCCGAACCATCTTCGCGAGCCTCAGCGTCGAGATCAAACCCAGGTGAGCAGGAAGACAAAGCTCAGGGCTTGAGCGCGGCAAGCAATTGGGGACTGCATTCGGTTCGCGCCGCCTCGCCGGTGCAGGAGTCGGGTCGCTTGCCCGTCTCCCGCCAATATTTGATGAAGCCCATCCTGGAGGCGAGGGGAACGAAGGCGGGGTCGAGCCGGAGGTTTCGAGCGATCGGCGAGAACAGGTGCCGGGTTTCCAGGTGCTCGTGACGATCGAGCGTGCGGTTGGCGACCTCGATCGCTTTGCCCCCTTCGCCGAGCGCCGCCAGCATCAGGACCTCGATGTCGCGCGGGATTTTGCCCTGGTCGGCCGCCGCCTCGATCCTCGGGATCGCTGCATTTGTCGCCGCCTTCGAATCCGCGGCCCTTGCATTGATGAAGCTCCGCCAGGTGGCGTTCGCAACATTGTCCGGGTTGCTCTGCGCATCGAGGGAATCGATCACTCCAAGAGCCTCGGCTGGGGGTTCGTAGAAGCCCGCGACGTACCGGCGCGCCGAGCGAACGCCCGACTGGTTCGGCCAGCGCTGCGCCGCCTTCTCGACCGTCGCCTTTGCTGCGTCGAGATTACCCATGTTCGCATAGACGTAGGCGAGCTGCGCCATCTTGGCGGGCGACCAATCGTCGGTCGCCTGGGCGATCAACTGGTAGGACAAGGCTTCACGCAGGCGCCCGACGCTTTGCAGCAACATGCTCTCGTAGGCGTAGAGAGCGCCGAGCGGCTCCTTCGGATGCTTTGCATATTTCAGTCCCCGAAGCAGGATCGCCTCCGTCTTGCCGGGATCGCTGCCCCCGACGACAGAGGAGAGCACGGCATAGGCACCCGCATCCTGGGGATCGAGCTTCAAGGTCAGCTCGGCCTCGCGCTTCGACGCATCGTACATTGCACGGGCGCGGCCCGGATCGGAGATATTCTCCCCGGCCTCCGCGTAGGCGACCGACAGGATTGAATGACCGAAAGCGAAATCGGGATGACGCGCGACAACGCCTTTCGCGAGCGCCATCATCTTCGCCCAGTCGTCCGAGCCCGAGTCACGGACCATTTCGGCCGCCTGAAGCAAGCCGGACAGCGCGGAATCGTCGTTGAGCGGCGGCCTGGCGCTGCGCGCAAAGGCTGCCATGCTGACAATATCAGCGATTCGAGCGGCAACCTCGAGCGGCAGGTCGGAAGTTTGTCCGTTAGCCCGCCTGAACTCCGTCGACCATAAAGCCTCGCGGCTGACACCGTCCTCGACTCGGACGTCGACCGTCGTGTTGGCGGCATCGTCTCGAAGAGTCCCGGTCACGATCAGGGAAGACGCAGTACGAGGGCCTGAAGACCTGGCAGAAGGCTGTTCTCCAGCAAGGACCGCCGGGACCTGGCTGTCGCCAAGCGCATCCACCACTTCATTGGGGATCCTTCGCGCGAGCGCCCGCGCGTCTTGAGAATTGCTCAAGGTCTCGAACGGCTGGACCATGACTTTGAGCGGGCGATGTTCAGCAGGCGCATTTCCATGCTGCGCATAGAATAGAGCTCCCCCCAGGCCCGCGATCGCAAGGCTGGCAGCGGCCGTCCAGGCGCCAGGCCGGAAGCGGCGTTTCGGCCGATCTTGCGCCTGCTCCGAACGCTCCTCTTCGACAACGCTGGATGAACTCAGCCGATAGCCGACCCCCGGGATAGTCTCGATCGAAAAGGGCGCGTCCGGATAGGAGGCGGCGAGCTTCCGAAGCTTGCTGATGCACCGAAAGATGGCGTCATCCGTAACGGTGAGGCCACGCCAGCAGCGGATGACGAGATCGTCCTGGGAGACGACCGAGCCTTTCGCCTGGCTGAGCGCGACGAGGACCTGCATCACCCGGCGTTGCAGGACTTGGGGAGCGCCGCCCCATTCGACGCTGCAGATGGCGGGGCGGACGAGGAGCGATCCGAGGTGGAAATCCGGCTCCTGTGCCAAGTCGATGCCGTGCACCCACCCCGCGTCATGAGTCGACTCGTACATTAGGGTCCCCGAACCGGCTGCCCCGGCAGGGCAATTCATAACATGGGGCAGAGCGCGGGCGGAAATCAGGCCGGATCGGGCTAAGATCGGGCCATAGATCTCAACAACTTAAGGTACGTCCTCGCAGGTTTCGAGCGGGGCACTTTGAACCTGCTCACACGCGAAAAAGGAAGACGGCCATGTCCTGCATGTTCCCTGCTCCCGCTTATCGCTTCCTTCCCCGAGGCGCGGGACTCTTGTCCTTCTGCCTCGCGCTTTGTGCATGTGGCGGCGGCGGCGGCGTCGCGATGATCCCGCCTCCTCCGCCCCCTCCACCCCCACCGCCTCCGAGCGTCGCCTCGATCGTGGTCGACACGACCTGGCTCAATTCGCCGACGACCAAGGCCGGAAGCTACGACCTCCTCGCCTCGTTCAGCCGCAAGTCCGGAAGCTCGACCAGCGGGGACATGGCGAAGTTCGGCGACTTCACGCTCGCCGTGTCGAAGGGAACCATGGGCTTCAGTTACATGTTCGGCGCGCCTTCGGGGTTCCTGCCGGGCAGCCTCACCAAGATCGGCCTTCCCGTCCCGATCCAGTCATGGGACTTCAATCCAGGCGGTCCCAACTATCGCTATGACAACCCCTATGGCGACACCCAGCAATTCTTCGGGTCGAACCTCAAGGAATATGAGGTCTACGCCGATGGCTCGAAGGTCCTGCGCGAAGACTATGACTTCGACCACGCAGTCGTTCAGAATGCCATCGTCGACCTCCCAAGCGGCCAGCGGATCGCCGAGAGCCTCATCTTCGATGTGGGCCTCTCCTACGTCGCGATGGGAGAATGGTCGTGGGGCCCCGTCACCACCAACCCCGATGGGACTGCGACTCCGACCGGTGACCGGACCTCTATCTATTTTGCCTTCGGGAGCCGGACCCCGGCTTCGGGGATCCCGGTTTCCGGGACAGCCACCTACGATGCCCGAACGCTGAGCGATCTCCCTTTCTCGCTCACCGCCAATTTCGGTCAGCGCTCGATCTCCACCGAGATCAGCCAGGCGTCGGTCTTCGACGTGAGCGGAAGCGCTCCGTTCAGCAATGACGGGAGCTTCGACATTCCACTCACCGGGACCGTTGGCGCCGGAGCGGCGACGGGAACGATGGACGGAGCCTTCTTCGGACCCCACGCCGAGCAGGTCGGCGGCACCTTCATCGTGGGTCCGGCAAGTGGAGGCGTCACCGTCCAGGACGCCTTCGTGGGCCAGCAACAGCCGCACTGAGTGGGGCCTGGTCCGCGGCC
>DASZYL010000021.1:0-29054 GCA_035545385.1 Sphingomicrobium sp.
GCGCTCGGTAAGGATCGCGACCTGGACTTCGGGCGAACCCGTGTCGCCCTTCGCCTGGGCGTGTTCCTTGATCAGCGCCTGCTTGCGCTCCGCGGTAATCGACATCGAGTCACTCCTGTTCTTCTCTAAAGGTTAAGCCCCCTGACGACCCTCAGGCCGTCGGCCGAAGCTTCGACCAGCGCGACCGGAATTCCCTCCGACGTCGCCAGCTGAAGCCCCGGCTTTGCGGGGAACCCGAACAGCATCTGTCCGTGGCGGAGCAGACGGGCCTGGTCGGGAGTGACGGGGAGGGCCGGGATGTCGTCCAGCGCCGATTCAAACGGCAGTACCGTCCTCGTCAGTGCGCGCGCCTTAGCGGCTTCTTCCAGAAAGTCCAGCGAAATGGCTGAATCGAGCGAGAAGGGGCCGGCGCGCCTACGCCTTAGATAGGATACGTGACCGACGGTTCCAAGCGCCCTCGCAATATCCCGGGCGAGGCTTCGGATGTAGGTTCCCTTGGAGACGCTCGCTCGAAGGGTCGCCTTTCCCTCGTCGAGCGAGAGGAGGCTCAGCTCCTCGATCGTTACCCGGCGCGGCTTCAAGTCGACATCCTCGCCGGCCCGCGCCCGGGCATAAGCCGCCTTTCCGCCGATTTTCAGCGCGGAATAAGCGGGCGGGACCTGCTCGATCTCACCGGTGAAGCGGCCAATCACGCCCTCGATCTCTTGTACGCCTGGACGAACCTCGCTCCTCGCCACGATCTCGCCCTCGAGGTCGAGAGTATCGGTCTCCTCGCCAAAGCTGATCGTGAAATCGTAGCTCTTTGTGGCTTCGAGCATCCGCCCGCAGAGCTTCGTGGCTTCGCCAAGCGCGATCGGGAGGACTCCGCTCGCGAGCGGGTCGAGGGTGCCCGCGTGTCCGACCTTGGTCTTGGGCTCCTTCGCTTCACGAAGAATGCGCTTGACTGCGCTCACCACGCTCGTCGAGCCGATGCCCACCGGCTTGTCGATGATGATCCAGCCGTTCAGTGCCATGGGCGTCGCCCATCCGCGGATCGGGCAGTGATGACAAGGTCGGTGAGATGGCGCCCGAAAGGCTGCGCGGCATCTCTCACGCTCGAAGGCCAAAGATCCCAAGGAACAGGCGAGCGATCGCTTCGACCAGCGGCGAGACGATGTGGCCGACGATGTCGAGCCCGAATTGCGGCAGCACCAAGAGCAGGACGACCATGACGAGGAGCGAATAGCGCCCGACGCTCGCGAACCGCCGGGCCGCGGGCTCGGGAAGAAGTCCCTCGACCACGTGGCCCCCGTCGAACGGCGGCACCGGCAGGAGGTTGAAGACCGCGAGGAAGATGTTGATGAGGAGGAAGTTGAGCGCGTTCGCGGCGATGATCTCGGCAATTCCGCCCCTCGCTCCTCCTGAAAGCATGACGGTCGCGGCGAGGATCGCCGTTCCAGCCAGCGCCAGAAGGAAATTCATGCCTGGACCAGCGAGCGCGACGAGAACCATGTCGCGGCGGGGGTTCCTCAAGCGCCGGTAGTTCACCGGAACGGGTTTTGCCCAGCCGAAGATCGCTCCGGCGTGAGAGACGGCGAGGAGGAGCGGGAGGATGATCGTTCCGAAGGGATCGATATGACGAATGGGATTGAGGCTGAGCCTCTTGGCCATCTCGGCCGTCGGGTCGCCGAGGCGCCTCGCGACGAGGCCATGAGCCACCTCGTGGAAGACGATCGCGATCACGAGCGGAACGAGCCAGACCGCGATCTCCTTGACGATGTTGCCGTTCAATGAACCCTCATGCCCTGCTGCGCGAAAGTCGAAGGCTGAGCTGACGGGCCTCGCCCTCGCGCAGTCGCTCGAAGAAATGGCGGCGGCAGAGCGCGATATAGCGATCGTTGCCGCCGATCTCGGTCTGCTCCCCGGAAGTGACGGCGTGGCCATCCTCGTCCACTCGAAGGTTCATCGTCGCCTTCCGGCCGCATTCGCACACGGCCTTGAGCTCGATCATCGAATCGGCGAGCGCGAGAAGCGCGGCGGAGCCGGGAAAGAGCTTGCCCTGGAAATCCGTTCGAAGCCCATAGCAGAGCACCGGAATCCCGAGCCGGTCGGCGACCTCGCACAGCTGGAGGACGTGGCGCTGCGAGAGGAACTGGGCCTCGTCGACGAGGATGCAGTCCACCTCGCGCTTCTTCAGCTCCTCGCCGACCGCGATAAAGAGATCGATGCTCTCGTCATAGCTATTGGCCGGAGCCGAGAGCGCGATCCTCGACCCGATGGTGCCGGCGCCGGCCCGATCGTCGTGAGCGGCGGTCCAGAGCATCGTCTGCATGCCGCGCTCGCGATAGTTGAAGTCGGCCTGGAGAAGCGTCGTCGACTTCCCCGCGTTCATCGCCGCATAGTAGAAATAGAGCTTGGCCATCAAAGTTGTTTGTACGCGCACCAAGGCGGCGGTCTAGAGGGGCCACTCGTCCTTGAGGATTGCAAAGAGGACGGTGTCCCGGACATGTCCTGTCCAGGTGATCCGGTCGGCCCGGAGCACGCCTTCGCGAACCGCCCCAAGCTTCTTCATCGCCGCCTGCGAACGCTGGTTGCGGATATCGACCCGAAATTCGACGCGCCGGATTGCGCAGCCAAAAGCGCGCTCGAGCATCATCGACTTCACCCGGTGGTTGAACCCCGTGCCCCGGAACTTCTTGCGATAGTAGGTTCCCCCGATCTCGAGGGCTCCTCGAGCCTCGTCGATGCCGAGAAAGCTCGACATCCCGGCAAGCTCTCCGTCTTCGAACAGGACGAAGGTGCGGTTCTTGGGGTTCGAGACGTAGCGGTCGATGCTCTCGTCAAAGCCCGAGGGACCGAAATCGTTGGAATAGATCTCCCAGATCTCGCCGTCCTCGGCGCAGGCCCTTTTCAGCCCCTCGCGATGATTTTCGCCAAAGGGCTCCGCACTGCAGCCTTCACCGACCATCGGCTCGGCGAGCCGCTCAAGATCGATCATTCGCGCGCGAGGTCCTTCGCGACCTTGTCGGAGCGAAGGAGCCGGTCGATGTGCGTCCCTTCATCGAAGCTTTCGTCAGCGACGAACTTCAGCTTCGCCGCATATTTCATCCGCACCCGGTGGGCGACCTCGCGCTGGAGGAAGGCGGTGTTCTGGCGGAGCGCCTTTATGACTGCTTCCTCGTCCTCGCCGAGCAGCGGCTTCACGAAGACGGTCGCGTGGCGAAGGTCGGGAGACATACGGACCTCGGTGACGCTGACGAGATGCGATTGGAGCACCTCGTCATGGACGTCCCCGCGCTGGAGCAATTCGCTCAGCACGTGCCGCACCTGCTCTCCGACTCGAAGCAGTCGGACAGATCGGCCCTCGGCGGTTTCGGTGCGGCGCATTTAGAGCGTCCGTGCGCGCTCCTCGACCTCGAACACTTCGAGGCGGTCGCCGGGCTTGATGTCATTGGTGTCGGCCAGGAGCACGCCGCATTCGAGGCCCGACGTGACTTCCGCCACGTCGTCCTTGAATCGGCGGAGCGAGCTGATCGTCGTCTTGGAGACGATGACATCGTCGCGCGTGAGGCGCGCGTTGAGCCCTTTGCGGATGACTCCCTCGAGCACGAGGAGGCCGGCGGCCTTGTCCTTCTTGCCCGCGGGGAAGACTTCCTTGACCTCGGCCCGGCCAACGACCGTCTCGATGATCTCGGGACCAAGCTCGCCCGCCATTGCGCCCTTCACCCAGTCGGTGAGGTGATAAATGACGTCGTAATAGCGAAACTCGACCTTGTTCCGGTCCGCGACCTCGCGCGCCTTCGCATTGGGACGGACGTTGAAGCCGATGATCGGGGCTCCGCTCGCGGATGCGAGCGTGACATCGCTCTCGGTAATCGCCCCGACTCCCGAGTGAAGGACTCGGACCCGGATCTCGTCGGTCGAGAGGCGGTTCAGAGCGTGGACGATCGCTTCGACCGAGCCCTGGACGTCCGCCTTGATGACGAGCGGAAGTTCCTTCGTCGTCGACGCGTGAGTCGCGAACATGTTCTCGAGGCTCATCGGCGCCGAGGTCGTGCGCTTCTTGTCGAGCACGCCCTGGCGGTAGCTCGCGACCTCGCGGGCACGAGCCTCGTTCTCGACGACGGTGAACGGGTCGCCGGCCGAAGGGACCGCGGAGAGGCCGAGGACCTCGACCGGGACCGAGGGGCCCGCTTCCTTCACCTGCCGTCCATGATCGTCGATCATGGCCCGGACCTTGCCGCTCGACGGGCCGGCGACGAACACGTCGCCGACGCGAAGGGTCCCGCGCTCGACGAGAACGGTCGCGAGCGGGCCGCGGCCCTTGTCGAGCTTGGCCTCGATGACCGTGCCTTCGGCGGCGCGATCCGGATTGGCCTTCAATTCGAGGATCTCGGACTGGAGCTGGATCGCTTCCAGGAGCTTGTCGAGATTGGTCTTCTTGGTCGCCGAGACTTCGACATCCTGGACGTCGCCGCCCATGTCCTCGACGATGACCTCGTGCTGGAGAAGCTCCTCGCGGACCTTCTGCGGCTTGGCTTCGGGCTTATCGATCTTGTTGATCGCGACGATCATCGGAACGCCCGCCGCCTTGGTGTGATTGATCGCCTCGATCGTCTGCGGCCGAAGCCCGTCGTCGGCTGCGACCACCAGCACCACGATGTCGGTGACGTTGGCGCCGCGCGCGCGCATTTCCGAGAAAGCCTCGTGGCCCGGAGTATCGAGGAAGGTGATCTTCGACTTGTCCGGAAGGCTGACCTGGTAGGCGCCGATATGCTGGGTGATTCCGCCGGCTTCGTGGGCAACGACGTCCGCTCCCCGGATCGCGTCGAGAAGCGAGGTCTTTCCGTGATCGACATGGCCCATGATCGTGACGACCGGGGGCCGCGACTTCAGGGTCTCGGGCGCATCGACGTCGGCCGAGGTGTCGATGTCGACATCGCTCTCGCTGACTCGCTTGATTCGGTGTCCGAACTCGGTGACGAGAAGCTCGGCAGTGTCCTGGTCGATGGTCTGGGTCAGAGTGACCGGCATGCCCATCTTGAACAGCGCCTTCACGAGATCCGCGCCGCGCTCGGCCATTCGATTGGCGAGCTCCTGGACGGTGATCGCCTCGGGAACGACGACGTCGCGGACCTGCTTGGCCGACGGGCCGACCTCCATGTGGTGGCGCTTTTCCTTTTCGCGCGCGCGGCGGAGCGCTGCGAGCGAACGGGCGCGGCTGTCGTCCTCGTCCGAGAGCGCCCGAGTGACGGTGAGCTTGCCGCGATGGCGCTCGGCGTCGCCGCGGCCGCGGCTCGGTCGGGCTGGTTCGGGCCGGCGTGGGGCAGGGGCGTGACCGCCCGGGCGCCTCACCGTACGTTCTTCTTCCTCCTGGACTTCCGCGGGTTGCGGGGCCTTCACTTCAGGCTCGGCGGGGGGTTCGGCGGCGCGCTTCGCCTCTTCCTCGGCGCGAACTCGAGCCTCCTCGGCGGCGGCTTCCTCGGCTTTCCGATTTTCCTCGGCGCGGCGGCGCTCTTCCTCGCTCTGCTCGGTCCGGGCGCGCTCCTCGCGCCGGCGAGCTTCCTCGAGCGCCGCGAGACGCGCTTCTTCGGCCTCGCGGAGCAGCTTTTCCTGGAGTTCCTTGCGGCGCGCGATGTCGTCCTGGGCGGAGGGCTTGCGCTGCGCCGGAGCAGCGGGCGCCTTGGGCGCCGCGGGCACCGGCTTTGGCGCCTCGGCAACGGGCTTTGGAGCCTCGGGCGGCGGGGCCTCGCCAGGCTTGGTGAAGACGCGGCGCTGTTTACGCTCGACAACGACCGTGTTGGAGCGGCCGTGGCTGAAGCTCTGCTTGACCTTGCCGGTCTCGACCGTCCGCTTGATCCCCAGCGGCGGCCGGGTTCCGAGCTTCGGTTTTTCGGTCTGGTCTGCCATTCTATTCCTTCGTCAAATCTCTTCAGCCGAGCCGGTCCTCGAGGCGGGTTCTCCGCCTTCCAGACCACGTTTCGGGCCAGTGAAAGCCAGCCACCGAGCAAGCGCGTGGCGCACACGCGAAGCGGCGGCGGGATCGGTCAGGGCGACGTGTACCACATTCTCGCGGCCAAGTGCCATGGACAAGATAGTGCGTGGTTCGGGGAATATCATCCCCCGCGAAGAGCCCCCGCCGACGCGCCAGGCCTGGTCGAGCCGCCTGCAGCCGTCCTCCCCGGCATCGGCCGCGTGGAGGAGGAGATGGACCCCTCCCGATCGAGCGGCGGTCTCGACCCGCTCGGAGCCGGTGACGAGGTTTCCGGCGCGAGCCTCCATCCCGAGGCGGTCGAGCGCCGCCTTGCGGAGCGCAGCCTCGGTGAGCTCGCCAAGGTCCCCGGGAACCGTGACATCGCTGGTCCTGAACGCCCGCTGGAGCGCGGCTTTCAGCTTCCCCCTGGCAAGGGCCGCCTCGAGTTCGGCGCGCGAAACGCCGATCCACGCGCCGCGGCCGGGGGCACGAGCGCCAACGTCAGGCGCAACCACCCCGTCGGGAGAAAGGGCAAGCCGGATGAGCTCCTCGCGCGGCGCGGTTCGCCGAGTGAGGATGCAGGTGCGCTCCGGGACGTGCGCTTCTAGCTGATCATTGCTCCTCGCCCGCAACCGCGTCCTCCTCGGTTGCCGGGGCTGGCGCCTCGTCCTCGAACCAGTGAGCGCGGGCAGCCATGATGATCTCGTTGCCCTGCTCCTCGCTGAGGCCATATTCGGCGAGGATCCCGCCCTTGTCCTCGGGCCGGTTGCTCGGCTCGCGGCGACGCGGTTCGACGCGCTTCTTCTGGATGAGCTCGTCGGTCGCAAGGTCGGCGAGATCGTCGAGCGTTCGGATATTGGCCTTGCCCAGGGTCACCAGCATCTGCTCGGTGAGATGCGGGATCTCGGCGAGCGCGTCGTCCACTCCGAGCTTCCGGCGCTCCTCGCGAGCGGCGGCTTCGCGGCGCTCGAGCGCCTCGGCGGCGCGGCTCTGGAGCTCGGTCGCAATATCCTCGTCGAGGCCCTCGATCTGGGCAATTTCCTCGACCGGGACATAAGCGACTTCCTCGAGGCTGGTGAAGCCTTCGGCGACCAGCAGCTGCGAGAGGGTCTCGTCGACGTCGAGCTCGTTCTGGAACATCTCCGAGCGCTCGACGAACTCGCGCTGGCGCTTCTCGCTGGCATCGGCCTCGGTCAGGATATCGATCTGCGAGCTGGTGAGCTGCGAAGCGAGGCGGACATTCTGGCCGCGCCGGCCGATGGCAAGGCTCAGCTGGTCATCGGGAACGACGACCTCGATCCGGCCTTCTTCCTCGTCGATCACGACGCGGCTCACCGTTGCCGGCTGAAGCGCGTTGACGACGAAGGTCGCAAGGTCCTGCGACCAGGGAATGATATCGATCTTCTCGCCCTGGAGCTCCTGCACGACCGCCTGGACCCGGCTGCCCTTCATTCCGACGCAGGCGCCGACCGGGTCGATCGAGCTGTCGTGGCTGATCACTCCGATCTTGGCTCGGCTTCCAGGGTCGCGGGCTGCCGCCTTGATCTCGATGATCCCGTCGTAAATCTCGGGGACCTCCTGCGCGAACAGCTTCTTCATGAACTCGGGATGCGCCCTCGACAGGAAGATCTGGGGACCGCGCGCCTCGCGCCGGACCGCCATGATGAGCGAACGGATGCGATCGCCGACGCGGACCATTTCGCGCGGAATCTGCTGGTCGCGGCGAATGACTCCCTCGGCTCGGCCGAGATCGACGACGACATGGCCGAACTCGACCCGCTTCACGACCCCGGTGATGATCTCGTTCGCGCGGTCCTTGAATTCCTCGTACTGGCGCTCGCGCTCGGCATCGCGGACCTTCTGGAAGATCACCTGCTTTGCGGCCTGGGCGGCAATCCGACCGAATTCGATCGGGGGGAGCGGATCGACGATGAAATCGCCGACCTTCGCGCCCTTCTGGAGCTTCTGGGCGCCCTTCTCGTCGATCTGCTTGAAATAGTCCTCGACCTCCTCGACCACTTCGAGGACGCGCCACAGCCTCAAGTCGCCGGTATTCGGGTCGAGCTTCGCCCGGATGTCGTTCTCGGCGCCGTAGCGGGCGCGGGCTGCGCGCTGGATCGCATCCTCCATCGCCTCGATGACGATGCCCTTGTCGATCAGCTTCTCGCGCGCGACCGCGTCCGCGATCGCGAGCAATTCTGCCTTGTTGGCGCTGACGGCAGCGGGTGCAGTGGCCATGAAAGTTATTCCTCTACAGTCTCGATGGTATCGGCGCCCTCGGTGCTGAGCGGCGCGGTGGCTTGAATGAGCTTGTCGGTCAAGACGAGCTTGGCCGATGCGATGTCGGCGAAGGGCAGGGAATGATCCTCCCCGTCCTTCGAGCGGAGCTTCACGATTGCCCCGTCGAGGCCAAGGAGGTCCCCGGTGAACTGCTTGCGGCCGTTCCTCGGGACCGCCAGGGTGATTCGCGCCTCGTGGCCCGACCAGTCGGAATAGTCCCTGGGACGGGTAAGCGGACGGTCGATGCCGGGCGAGCTCACTTCGAGGCGGTAGCTGCCCTCGATCGGGTCGGCGAGGTCGAGCATCTCGGAAAGCCGGCGCGAAATCCGCTCGCAATCGGAGATATCGAGCTGGCGTGTGTCCGGCCGCTCGGCCATGACCTGGAGGGTCGGGTCCGATGTGCCCCCGATCATCATGACTCGAACGAGATCGTAGCCGAGGCCCTTCACCTCGGGTTCGATCAGTCGTTCAAGGCCGGCGAGGTCCGCCATTCAAGCTCCGATAGCAAGTTCAAAAATCTCTCGGACCGGAGCCGTAGGGCCCCAGCCTCAGGCATCTAGCGATGTCGAGGAGAGAGCTGCGATATAGGCGTGAAGCAACGTCACCGCAAGCAATGCTTAACGGCCAAGCGCGCGGTTCTCTGCACGGATGCGGATGGCGAGGACGGCGGCGTTCAGGAGCGAGAACAGGAGGGCGACCCGCCAAAGCCCGAAAACCAGCGGGAGCAGGGCGATTTCGGCGATGACGACCCAGTAATTGGGGTGGTTCACGAAACGGTAGGGGCCCCCAGTCACGAGCGGGGCTCCGGGAAGAACGATGATCCGGGTCGTCCAGCGCGGACCGAGGGTCGCAAGGACCCAGATCCGGGCAAGCTCGACGAGGACGAAGAGCGCGAGAAAGAAGCCGTCGACCTCGCGCATCGGGGCAAGCCACCAGAGGGTCGCAAGCCAGGCGAGGTGAACGAGGACAATGAGCGGGTAATGGCGGGGCGAATGCTCCGTTGCTCCGCGTTCAAGGAGCCGGCGCGTGTTTCTGCTCGCGAGCAGGAGCTCACCCGCGCGCTGAAGCGTCACGAGTGAAAGGATGGCGAGATTGAGGATCAAGCGGCTTCGAGCATCAACCCGGCGCAGGTGAAGCCAGGTCCGAACGCCGTCATCAGGACCTTCTCGGGAAGGCCCTGCCGGAGGAGGCGCTCGAGGACGAACATCACGGTGGGTGCGCTCATGTTGCCATAATCGTTGAGGACCTCCCGCTCGAGATTGAGCTCGCCCTGGTTCAGCTCGAGCGCAGTCTCGATCGCGTCGATGACCTTCACTCCGCCCGGGTGGCAGCACATGCGGTCGATCTCGTCGCGTCCAACCCCCATTCGGGCGCACATCTCGTCGACGGCCTGGGCGAGCTGCTCCTCGACGAACGGCGGAATTGCGCGGTCGAACACGACCTTGAAGCCCGGGTCCTCGATGTCCCAGCCCATGATCCTCAACGTATCGGGCCAGAGCTTTTCGGCAGAGGCCGTGATCCGGGCAAGGCTGTGCTCGCCCGCGGTCACGACGGCTGCGGCCGCACCGTCTCCGAAGAGTGCGGTCGCGACGACCGCCGCCGGGTCATCGCTGTCGATCCGGATCGAGATCGAGCAGGTCTCGACAGTGACGAACAGCCAGTTGGTGCCGGGCTCGGCTGCAGCGAAGCGCGACGCGATCGAAAGCCCGTTGACCCCTCCTGCACAGCCGAGGCCGAAAACCGGGACCCGCCGGACATCGTCGCGAAGGCCGAGCCTGTGAGCGGCCCGCGCCTCGAGGCTCGGGGTCGCGATCCCGGTCGTCGAAACGGTCACGACGCCGTCGATCTGCTCGGGCATGAGGCCCGATTTTTCGATGGCTGACCTCCCCGCCTCGATGAACAGGTTCTCGGCCGCTTCAAGATAAAGGGCGTTGCGGTCATTCCAGCCATGCGGGTGCATGTACCAGTCCTGGGGAGCAACGATGTGCCGACGGGCAATACCGCTATTGTCGAAGACCCCGGACAGGCGGTCGAACAATGCCTTGTTTCCGCCGAATGCCTCGCGCGCTCTCGCCTTCGCCTCGCTCTGCTCGACGACGTGCGGCGGGAGGGCGGTCGCAAGCGACAGGAGGCTGCAGGGTCGCATCATATGCCTATAGAGCAGTGGAACCGTCTTTTGGTTCAATTATTCACTAGAGCCTGAGGCTGCATGAAGTTCCCGTTCTTGCAATCCGCAATCATGCTGATCCTTGCGGCCTGCGGCTCTCCCGCACGAACCAGCGGGCAGGATTCGGCTGGACCTGCCAACCTCCCGGCCTCCGAAACGCCGTTCCACGCGGCAACGATCGCAACGTTCGACAATCCATGGGCGATGGCCTTCCTTCCCGGAACGAACCTCGCCCTCGTCACCGAACAGCCTGGTCGGATCTGGCTCGTGGATGCCGGGACGGGCAGGAAGCAGCCGGTGAGCGGAGCCCCCGGCGTCGTCTACCGCGGGCAGGGCGGGCTCCTCGACGTCGTCGCGGCTCCCGGGTTCGAGGCGGACCGCCTCATTTATCTTACCTATTCGGAAGCATCGAGGAACGGTGGAAGCGGCCTTGCGCTTGCCCGCGCTAGGCTGGTTCGAAATGGCGGCGGAGCACGCCTCGAGGATCTCGAGGTGCTGTGGCGCGACCCCGCGGGGGGCGAGGGCGGCCAGTTCGGAGCGGTCGTCGTCTTCGCGCCCGACGGCAAATCGCTTTTCCTGACGACGGGTGACCGGCAGCGCTTCACTCCCGCGCAGGATCCCAACCAGCCGCTCGGGAAGATCCTGCACCTCACTCTCGAGGGAAAGCCTGCGCCGGGGAACCCGGGCGCGGGCAGGACGGGCGCCTCGAGCGTCACGATCACGGATCCGCCAAAGGATTCGGAAGCGGCGAAGAACGCCCCTGGGCGGTCCGTGAGATGGCCGGGGGTGAACCTCACCCCTGCCGAGACGTGGAGCAGCGGCCACCGAAATCCCTACGGGCTCGCCTTTGCTCCTGACGGGCGGCTGTGGGAGACGGAAATGGGACCGCGGGGAGGGGATGAGCTCAACCTCATCCTCCCCGGGAGAAACTACGGATGGCCGCTCGTCTCGGAGGGCCGGAACTATGATGGAGTGCCGATACCCAAACATTCCAGTCGGCCCGACATCGAACCGCCGAAGCTCTACTGGGCGCCGTCGGTCTCTCCGACGAGCCTCCTCATCTATTCAGGAAAGCTGTTCCCTGGGTGGAAGGGTGACGGGCTTATCGGAGCCCTGTCGGGAAAGGCCCTGATCCATGTCCGGATCCGGGGCGAGAAAGCGAGCAAGGTCGAGCAATGGGACATGGGAGCAAGAATCCGCTTCGTCGGTGAGGGTCCCGAGGGCGCGGTCTATCTCCTCGAAGACGGCGAGGGCGCCCGAATGCTCAGGCTGACGCCCCCTCAGAGCCGGCGATAGCGAAGGTAATAGGGCCGGCGGCCTTCCCGGCGCGACTTCGCGCCGTAGCGGGTCTCGATCCACCCGCCTGGAGGCTCGAGGAAGTCGCTCGGCCGCTCGGCGAGCCATTCGAACTGGATGGCGTGGCGCTGCATCACCATCAGTGACCAGGTGAGATAGGTCGGATCGTCGGTCGCAAGGCGGAACTCGCCGCCCACCTTCAGCTTCGCTGCGAAGAGATCGATCGGACCATCATTGACCATCCGCCGCTTGGCGTGGCGCGACTTCGGCCATGGATCGGGATGGAGGAGGTAGAGGAAGCTAAGGGCTCCGTCGGGAACGCGCTGGAGGATTTCGAGCGCATCGCCTCGCCAAAGTCTCACGTTCCTGAGGTGCCGGTCGCGGATATGAGAGAGCGCGGTCGCGACGCCGTTGAGGAACGGTTCGGCGCCGATGAAGCCATGGTCGGGCAGCATGTCGGCGCGATCGGCGAGATGCTCGCCCGATCCGAAGCCGATCTCGAAGTGGAGAGGTCGATCGTCGCCGAACAGCAGCCGAGCCGTGATTTCGCTGCTTGTGGGCACCTCGATCTGGGGGAGGAGCTTTTCGACCAGCTCTTCCTGGCTCTTGCGGAGCTTGTGCCCGCTCGAGCGGCCGTAAAGACGGTTGAGCGTAAGCGGGTCGCCGGGCTTGAATGCGGTCATCTTGGGCGCCCGCCTAGTCCCTTAGGCCAATCGCCTTCAAGGGAACCTCGCGCGGATTAGGACGTCAAAGCTCCTGGAGAGGAGATTAGAAATGGCCACAATCCATGAAGGGCCGCACAGCCATCCTCACAGCACCGCAAAGATCGGAGGTCATCCGATCCACCCGATGCTGATCCCGTTCCCGATCGTGTGCTTCATCGGGACGCTCGTCACCGACATCGTTTTCCTCAGCAACGGCAACGTCATGTGGGCGATCGCATCGCGTTACCTGCTTGGCGTCGGAATCGTCATGGCCGCTCTCGCGGCGGTCGCCGGACTGACCGATTTCTTGGGCGACAAGAAGATCCAGGGCTCGGACGCGATCAAGCACATGCTCGCGAACGTCACTGCCGTCGTCCTTGAAATCGTGAACTTCTTCCTTCGGCTCAACAGCGATGCCGCGATCCGGAACGTCGGCATCTACCTGTCGGCAATCGTCGTCCTCATCCTCCTCTACAGCGGCTGGAAGGGAGGCGAGCTCGTCTACCGCCATGGCATCGGGGTGTACGACAGGTAGCTACTGCGCGGGTCGGCAGGGCTTCCCTTCATATTCGAAGCGGTTCTGCGAATAGGCCTTGCCGTTCCACCGCACGACCGGAAAGCAAAAGCCGGGTCCCCCGACAGAGATGTCGGGCATCTTTGCAACTCCGCTCGTCTTCAAGACCTCGGGCACACCTGGCGACTGGTAGAGCATCGTCCAGTCGCCATCGGCCTTCTTCGACAGGAGCCAGAACCCGGTCCCCGTGTTCCCGTAGCAGAACGTACCGCCCTCGGTGACGATCGCCTCCGGGCGCCCGTCCCCATTGAGGTCCCGGTATGTCTCGATCGCCCCAGGCTCATAGCCTGACGAGCCGGGGTCGTCACAATCGGTGCGCCACTTGCCGGCGCGGCGGGTGAACCCCGCCGCCTTGAAGATCGCTGCTTCGTCGGCGGACGGTACCGCTGCAGCGAAGAGAGCCGCGAAGAAGATCATCGCCCAAGCCGAATATCACGACTTGGGCGTCAAACCTATGCCGCGACCGCGGCCTTGAGGTCGTCGATGAGGTCGATACGTTCCCAGGGGAAGAAGTCGCCTTCGGCCTTGCGCCCGAAATGGCCATAGGCCGCGGTCGGCTCGTAGATCGGCTTGTTGAGCTCGAGATGGGTGCGGATCCCGCGCGGGGTGAGGCCCCCGAGCTTGTCGATCCGCCCGATCGCGGCCTCGATCCGGTCGTCGCCGACCGTCCCAGTGCCGTGAGTGTCGACATAGAGCGAAAGGGGTTCGGAGACTCCGATCGCATAAGCGAGCTGGATCGTGCATCGCCGGGCAAGGCCTGCTGCAACGATGTTCTTTGCAAGATAGCGCGCGACGTAAGCTGCGGAGCGGTCGACCTTGGTCGGATCCTTGCCCGAGAAAGCACCGCCTCCGTGCGGCGCCGCGCCGCCATAGGTGTCGACGATGATCTTTCGGCCGGTAAGGCCGGCATCGCCATCGGGGCCGCCGACGAGGAAGCTCCCGGTCGGATTGATGTGATAGACGGTTTCGTTGCCGAGAAGTTCTGCGGGAAGGACTCGAGCGACGACCGACTTCACATAGTCGCGAAGCTCGCCCTGCTTCACGCCCTGGTCGTAGCCGGGCTTGTGCTGAGTCGAGACGACGATCGCGGTCGCCTTGGCGGGTTTCCCATCTTCGAAGCGAAGCGTGACCTGGCTCTTGGCGTCAGGCTCGAGGAACGGCGCCACTCCCGAATGACGGTCGGCTGCCATCTCCTGGAGGATCTTGTGGCTGTAATCGAGGGTCGCCGGCATGAGGTCCGGGGTCTCGTCGCAGGCAAAGCCGAACATGATTCCCTGGTCGCCCGCACCTTCGTCCTTGTGCTCGGCGGCGTCGACGCCCTGGGCAATGTCGGGCGACTGGCCGTGAAGGTGGTTCGAGAACTTGAACTCGGCCCAGTGGAATCCCGCCTGCTCATAGCCGATCTTTCTGACGACTCCGCGGACGGTTTCCTCGATCTCGTCCCGGGCTCCCGGCGCCCAGCCGCCGGTCTCCGGCCAGCGCTCCTCGTCGAAGGCCGGCTTGCAGCGGATTTCTCCGGCAAGAACGACGCGATTGGTCGTCGTCATGGTCTCGCAGGCAACGCGGGCCTCGGGGTCCTTGCGGAGGAGGAGGTCGACGATCGCATCGGAAATCTGGTCGGCAACCTTGTCCGGATGACCTTCGGACACGGACTCGGACGTGAAAAGATAATGGCTTCGCATGAGCTGAAAGCGACCTCGAGATTTAGGATATAAAGAAGTCTTTATATGGCGCCTCTAGCGGCGCCGACGGCTCAGCACAATGCCGCCGGCGATGAGGAGAAGTCCAAGCAGAATGGGGATCGAATTGCCAAAGCGCGCGAACAGCGGCGGGGCGTTCGCGGGCGGGGGAAGCACGGCATCGATGACTCCGGCCTGCCGCCACGGGACCTGTTTCACGACGTTTCCGCGAGCGTCGATGACGGCGCTGATCCCGGTCGGGGTCGCACGGAGCACCGGGAGGCCTTCCTCGGCGGCTCGAAGCCGTGCCTGGGCGAGGTGTTGCGGGGGTCCCCACGACCCGAACCAGGCATCGTTGGAAGGATTGAAGATGAACCCCGGGCGATCACGCGAATCGACGACGTGACCCGAGAAGATGATCTCGTAGCAAAGGTCAAAACCGACCTTGCCCCATTGACCGCCGATGTCGAGGGTCCGGGGCCCCGGCCCGGGCGTGAAGTCGAGGTCGCCGGGCGCGAGCCGGGAGAGCCCGATATAAGAGAGGAGCGGCCGCATCGGCAGATACTCGCCGTAGGGGACGAGGTGGGCCTTGTCGTAGCGGCCGATGACGCGTCCGCCGGGCGCAATTGCAAAGATGCTGTTGGTGGCTTTGTCGACGTGGAGCCCGTCGCGCGATTCGACCGCGAGGCCGCCCGTCAAAAGCACGTCGTTCGGCCCCAGCAGTGATCCCGCGCGGGCCCGCTGGAACGCCGCGGCGCCCTGCATTTGCGCGCGCTGGTCCTCGACCGGATCTGTGATTGCAGCTTCCGGCCACAAGAGGAGGCGCGGCTCGGCGCTTGGCGGCCCCGAGAGAGAGGCGAGCCGGCGCGCCGCTTCCTCGTCGAACCCCGGACGCCACTTGTCCTCCTGCCCGATGTCCGGCTGGACGATCCTCACGTTCCTGATGGTGAGTGGATCGGGGGGGACGGCAGAGGAGGGCAGCAGCCAGAGGAGGGCCGTTGCAGCAAGAATGACGACGAGCGGGAGCCACTTGCGATGATATTCGAGCCAGACTGCACCGCTAAGGAGGATCACGAGGCCGGAAAGGCCATAGGTCCCGATCAGCGCCGTCACAGTGACGAGCGGCGTCGGTGCAAGTGCAGCGTCAAGGGGGTTCCACGGGAAACCGGTGAAAACGACGCTCCGGAGCCATTCGGTGATCGCCCATGCGCCGCCAAGCACGATGACCATGACCACCCGGTTGTCGCGGCCGAACCACCAGGCCGTTCCGGTCGCGATCATCGGGTAGATCGCGAGATAGATGGAAAGAAGGGCAACCGCGACCCAGCCGAGCCAAGCCGGCATGTTCGACTGGTAGGTGAACGAGGTCGCGATCCAGTTGAGCCCGACGAGAAACTGTCCGAAGCCGAAAGCCCAGCCAATCGCGAGGCTTCGAGCGAACGAGGTGTTGCGATCGAGAAGTTCGCACAGGGCGGCAATCGCGAGGAGGAGAAGCGGCCACCACCCCACGGGCTCGAAGGCGAATGCCGACAGCGCGCCGGCCAGGAAGGCATAGAGCACATACAGCATTGCCGCCGATGGCTAGCCGTAACGGGGCTTCGACGAAAGCCTTGCTGCTCGAACTTCTCGCTGCTCCCCTCGTCCTTTCCCCCGAAGGCCTTCTTCGTGAGAGTTGCCTCGACGAGCCAAGCCGTTCAAACGGCATGGGCCATGCCCCTTCCACCGTTCCATCTCGCATTCCCGGTCGATGACCTCGGGAAGGCCCGGCAATTCTATGGCGGGCTGCTCGGCTGCAGCGAGGGGCGCAGCGCCGAGGAATGGGTCGATTTCGATTTCTACGGCCACCAGATCGTCGCCCATCTCGCACCCAAAGCGGCAGGGGCACGCTCGACCAATCCCGTCGACGGCGATGACGTGCCCGTTCCCCATTTCGGAATCGTCCTCAAGATGGAGGAGTGGAAGGCGCTCGCGGCCAGGCTCGAGGGAGCAGGGGTCGATTTCGTGATCGCTCCGACGGTGAGGTTCGAAGGCCAGCCCGGCGAGCAGGCGACGATGTTCTTCCTCGATCCTTCGGGCAATGCGCTCGAGTTCAAGGCGATGGCCGAGCCCTCGAAACTGTTCGCGAAAGCCTAGTCCTCCAAAGACTGAGGCGCGTGGAGCCGCACTCGGATGATTCGCCTCGGGTCGGAATCGACCGCTTCGAGCTTCCAGCCCGACGGATGGGTCACGCACTCGCCGGTCGCAGGGATATGGCCGGCGAGAAGGAAGACGAGGCCGCCAAGAGTGTCGACTTCGTCGTCGTCCGAGGACAGCCTCGGATCGACCGCTTCTGCGAGTTCCTCAAGCTCGATCCGCGCATCGGCCTCCCAGACCCCGTCATCGAGAAGGGTCAGCATCGCGGCCTCCGCATCGTCATGCTCGTCCTCGATGTCGCCGACGATCTCCTCGACGACGTCCTCGATGGTGAGAAGGCCCTCGGTGCCTCCGAACTCGTCGACGACGATTGCAAGGTGGACCCGTTCGGTCCGCATCCGGGCGAGGAGCTCGATTGCCCCCATGGACTCGGGGACGAAGAGTGGCTCGCGCATGAGCGCGTCGATCGACCGGTCGCGCCCGGCATCGACGCTCGCCATGAAAACGTCCTTGATGTGGACCATGCCGATCACCTCGTCGAGGCTTTCGCGATAGACCGGAAGGCGGCTGTGCCCGGCGTCCGCGAATGCGCTGACGAGCTGCTCGAAGCTGATGTCGCTTGGAACGGCGACGATATCCCCTCGAGTGACGCAGATCTCTCCGGCCGTCTGCTCCCCGAAATGGAGGAGGTTGCGGAGCATCTGGCGCTCGACCGGGCTGAGGTCCCCCGGGACGGGCCGCTCGCCGTCGGTCTCTTCAGCCTCGTCGATCGCTTCCTCGATCTCGGCACGGAGCGTCGGCTCGGCATCGTCGCCGAAGATGAGGTGCTGGATTCCACGCCAAAGACGCGAGCCTCCGTCCTCGCCTCGAGTTGCCATTACTCAGCCCCCTCATAGGGATTTGCGATGCCGAGCCGTGCGAGCGCACGGATCTCGCGCGCCTCCATGTCGGCCGCTTCCCGATCGTCATGATGGTCGTAGCCAAGAAGGTGAAGGGTTCCGTGGACGAGAAGATGCGCAGCGTGGCTCTCGACGCTCACGCCCTTTTCCTTCGCTTCCGCCTCGCAAACGCCATGAGCAAGAAGGATGTCGCCAAGCAACAATTCTGCGCCGGCAACATTTGCCCGGCCCAAGTCTCGTTCGTCGGCCATCGGAAAGGAGAGGACATTGGTCGGTTTGTCCTTGCCGCGCCACCTCGCATTGAGAGCGCGCACCTGTTCGTCTCCAGTCAGGGTAACGGAGATTTCGACCGGGCGATCGGAGGCCGCGAGGTCGGGAAAATCGCTTTCGACGATCGCGGCCTCGGCGGCCCTTCGAGCAAGCGGGCCCCAGTCGAACGGCTTTCCGCCGCTACTGTCCCATTCCTCGTCGCTCTCGAGCGCGATTTCGAGCATCATCCGCCCACGTCCTGGACCGCGTTCGGTCCTTCATAGGCGTCGACGATCCTCCCGACGAGGGGATGGCGGACGACGTCGGCGGAAGTGAAGCGCACGACATCGATTCCCTTTACGCGCTCGAGCCTCCCAACTGCGTCGGCAAGACCGGATTTGCCCGGGTCCGGAAGGTCGACCTGGTGCGGGTCGCCGCAGATCACCATCCGGCTTCGCATCCCGAAGCGCGTGAGGAACATCTTCATCTGCAGGGGCGTCGTATTCTGCGCCTCGTCGAGGATGATGAAGGCATCGTTGAGAGTGCGCCCGCGCATGAAGGCAAGCGGAGCGATCTCGATCTCGCCCGAGGCGATCCGGCGCTCGACCTGCTCGGTCGGAAGCATGTCGTAAAGCGCATCGTAGAGAGGCCTAAGATAAGGATCGACCTTCTCCTTCATGTCGCCAGGAAGGAAGCCGAGGCGTTCACCGGCCTCGACGGCCGGGCGCGAGAGAATGAGCCTGTCGACGCTTCCAGTGATGAGCTGCGAGACCGCCTGAGCGACAGCAAGATAGGTCTTGCCGGTGCCGGCGGGTCCGAGCGCGAAGATCATGTCGTCGCGGGCCAGCGCTTCCATGTAGGTGGTCTGGACCGTGGAGCGCGGCACGATCGTCTTCTTGCGCGTGCGGATCATCACCCGCGGCGCCGAGACGACCTCGTCCTTGATGATTCCATCGAGATTGGGCTGGGCGGCCATTCCGAGAACCGCTTCGACCGCTTCGGCATCGACGTCATGGCCCTGGTCGAGGCGATTGTAGAGACCGGTGAGGACGTCGCGAGCGCGCGATGCCGCATCGGGATCGCCCTCGATCTGCACTCGGTTGCCGCGGGCCGAGATATGGACTCCGAGCCGCTGCTCGATGGTGATGAGATGGCGGTCGTAGTCGCCGAAAAGCGGGCCGAGCAGATAGGGCTGGTCGAACTCGATCTCGAGACGTGCGCGGTCCGCAACCGCCTGCAATTCGCGCCTTGCCATCAGGCGGCGACCTTCTGCGAAATTGCGCCGGTCATGCTGTTCGGACCCGCCGCGACCAGGGTCACTTCGACAATGTCGCCGACCTTGCAGTCACATTCGACGTGAACCGACTGAAGCCAGGGGGAGCGGCCGATCATCTGGCCCTCATGCCTTCCCCTGCGCTCGATGAGGACTTCGGTCTCCACGCCCACTTTCGAGCGGTTGAACGCGAGTTGGTGAGCATTGATCCGGGCCTGCAGCCGCTGGAGCCGGTCATCCATGGTCTCGCGCGAAATCTGGTCCTCCATCGTCGCCGCCGGGGTGCCCGGGCGGGCGCTGTACTTGAATGAATAAGCAGAAGCGTAGCCGACTGCATCCACGATCTTGAGGGTCGCTTCGAAATCCTCTTCCGTCTCGCCCGGAAAGCCGACGATGAAGTCGCCGGAGAGGGCGATGTCGGCTCGGGCCGAGCGCATCTTCTCGAGCGTCTCGAGATAGGATTCGACCGTGTGGCTGCGGTTCATCGCCTTCAAGATCCGGTTGCTCCCGGACTGCACCGGAAGGTGGAGATAGGGCATGAGCTTTTCGACCTCGCCGTGCGCTTCGATGAGGTCGTCGGTCATGTCCGCAGGGTGGCTCGTCGTGTAACGGATCCGCTCGAGCGCATCGATCTTCGCAAGGGACCGGATGAGATCGCCAAGTCCCTGGCCCTCGCTGGCCCAGGCGTTCACGTTCTGCCCAAGGAGGACGATCTCCCGGGCGCCCGCTTCGACCAGGGCCTTCGCTTCATCGACGATGTCCCTGAACGGCCGCGAGATCTCGGCGCCACGCGTATATGGGACGACGCAATAGGTGCAGAACTTGTCGCATCCCTCCTGCACCGTCAGGAACGAGCTCGGATTGGCCCGGCGCCGCGCCGGAAATGCCTCGAACTTGCTGATAGCGGGCATGTCGGTATCGACCGGGCGCTTTCCCTTGACCGCGTCCGCGACCATCTCGGGCAGGCGGTGATAGGCCTGCGGGCCAACGACGATGTCGATCATCTGCGATCGGCGCCGTGCCTCGGCGCCTTCGGCCTGGGCGACGCAGCCGGCGAGGGCGATCAGCGGCTTCGATCCGTCCTCGCGCCTCAGTCGGCCGACGTCCGAATAGGCCTTGTCGGCGGCCTTCTCGCGGATGTGGCAGGTGTTGAGGACAACAAGGTCGGCGTCCTCGCTCTCGGCTGCCGCAATCATTCCTTGAGCACCGAGAAGCTCGGCCATGCGCTCGCCGTCATAGACGTTCATCTGGCAGCCGAAGCTTTTGATTTTGAAGGTCTTGGGATTCATCTTGCATCGCCTATAGGCGAGTGGGCGTGGGACTTGAAGCCGAGGGTTTCGCTAATCGCTTCGCGCGCTTCGTGGGTCAGCGCCTTTCGATCGAGCCTGGGATCGAGTGCGGGAAGAACGTGGATCGTCACATCGAGGATCCCCCGCCGCGAAAGGATCCGCCTGACGTTGTTCGCGCCTTTCTCCTTGAACCAGCCGACCTCCGCCCTTGCAGCGCCATAGTCGATGGCAACCGGCCTCACCTTGACGTCGCGCGAGGCGACATTCGCAGCTTCGAGAAGGGTCGAACGGAAGGGGAGGAGAGATGTTCCTGGTCCCGTCGTCCCTTCCGGAAAGACGGTGAGGGCCTGTTTCCGCTCAAGCGCTCTTGCGACCGCGATCGCCTGGTCCCTGGCGCCCTTGCGGTGCGAGCGCTTGACATAGACGGTGTCATTCTGGTCGGCGAGCCAGTGGACCATCGGGTGGCCAAGCTCGTCCTTGGACACGAACGCGCTTTGGAGCGCTCCGCCGAGAATGAGGATGTCGAGCCAGCTCGTGTGGTTCGCGACGAGGAGCGAATGACGTCCGGGCCTTCGGCCCACCACCTTGACCCTTGCGCCGATGATCCAGGCCGAGCCAGCGAGGAAACGTCTCGGCCAGCGCGATCGCCCCAGGAGCGCCTTCGTCGCGATGTGGAGGGGCGCGAGACAGAGAAACAACCCGAACACGCCCGCGATCCTCAAGAATGCGCGGGCGTTCAGAGTCGAGCCCGGATCAGCGGTCGCGATTGAGCGCGACTCCGTACAATTCCATCCGGTGGTCGACGAGCCGGAAGCCGAGCCTCTCGGCAATCCTTTTCTGCAGCTGCTCGAGCTCGTCGTCGACGAACTCGATCACATTGCCCGTCTCCACGTCGATGAGATGGTCGTGGTGGGTCTCGGACGCCGCCTCGTAACGCGAGCGCCCATCTCCGAATTCGTGGCGCTCGAGGATCCCCGCCTCCTCGAACAGGCGCACCGTCCGATAGACCGTCGCGATCGAGATGTTGGGATCGATCGCCGCCGCCCGGCCGTGAAGCGTCTCGACGTCGGGATGATCCTCGCTATCCCCGAGCACGCGCGCAATCACCTTGCGCTGCTCGGTGATGCGCAAGCCCTTGTCGGCGCAAAGGGCCTCGATATCGATGGTACGCGTCATTCTCCCAACGTAGGTCCGACGCTGCTCATCGTCCAGCCAAACCGGGCTATTTGCGGGTGCGCCTCCGCTTCGTGCCGAGCCCGATCGACTTGGCGAGGTTGCGCCTCTGTTCGGCATAATTGGGAGCGACCATCGGATAGTCGGGCGATAGTCCCCACTTCTGACGATATTGATCCGGAGTCATGTTGTAGTGGGTCATGAGATGCCGCTTCAGCATCTTCAGTTTCTTCCCGTCTTCGAGGCAGACGATATAGTCCGGCTTCACTGACGAACGGATCGAAACCTTGGGCTCCGGCTTTGCTTCCGGCGCCGCGGAGCTTCGCGAAATCCCGCTCAATGCAGCGTGGACGTTCTGGATGAGGTTGGGAAGATCGTTCACGGCAACGCTGTTGTTGCTGACATGCGCGGCGACGATGTCGGCGGTCAGAGTCAGCAAGGTGTCTTCGGCAGCTTCAACATCGGCCATTGCATTCGTCCTGGATAATTAGAGCAGAGGTCTCGTGCACATGGGCGCACGAGAGATGCCCCTAGTCACCAGTACAGACGGGCGCAAGTGCTGCGAAAGAAATGGATAAGTCGAGATACTTAACTAAAGTTCACAAGCGAGGGTGATCGCATCGAACCTCCTGCCGTTCATCGCATGGTAATAGTTGCGGCGTCGGCCAACCGGAGAAAAACCGACGGCCCGGTACATTTCGATTGCGGGGTTGCCGTCCCTGACCTCGAGATGGACCCGGCTGACACCGTCTTCGCGGCCCTTTTCGAGGAAATGGTCGAGGAGGAGACCCCCTATTCCACGGCCTTGCTCGCTTGGAAGCACTGCGATGAGGAGAAGCTCGGATTCGTCGGCGACCGTCCTTATGAGGGAAAAACCGACGACCGCCTCGCGCTCGGTTTCGATGGCAAGCGTCAGGGACACCCCCGTCATCGGAAGGATGCCGCTCAGCTGCGATCGGGTCCAGGCCTCGCCGAACTTGTCGCCGAACGCCGCGTCCATGACCTCCATCACCGGTCCGATCTCATCGGAGCTTCCAGGAGCGATTCGGATCTCGTCAGCAAGCGCTGGAGTGGCCATCACGCGGCCTCCCTTGCCCTGGCATCGGGCGCACGGGCGTAGAGCGGTTTCGCCTTGAGTGTCCGCAAGTGTCGAGGAAGCCTCAGGGCGTTGGCGGCCGAGGGCCAGGCTTCGATGGCCTCGCCCCAGCCGCGAGCCTCGACGAGCTGCAAAGCGCCCGAGCCGACAACCCTCTGGGCGCTCGCGAACCCCGCCGCCTCGGCGGGGACGAGATTTCTAAGCTTTGAGGTCGGCTCGGCGCTTGCGCCATCAAATATCTGGACGAAGAGCTCGCCATGACCGCCGATGACGGCGGCAGCGATTTCACCTTGGGAACCTACGCCAGCCGCAAGGAGGGCAAGCGAGGACATTCCGCAGAGCCTGGCGCCCCAGCCGATCGCAAGTCCGTGAGCGGCCGCGATCGCGACCCGGATCCCGGTGAAGCTGCCGGGACCGACACCGACGAGGATCTCGTCGGCACGCCTCCCATCCATGAGCTCGGCGATCATCGGGACCAGCCTCTCGGCGTGGCCGCGACCGATGAGTTCGTCCGAGCGGGCGATACACTGCCCGTCGCCGTCGAACAGTGCGGCGGTGCAGGCGGCGCTGGACGTGTCGAATGCCAACAGCATCTTGGGCGGAATAGTGGTCACATGCGGCTCAACGCCGCAAGGGGTCAAACGGCTTCGACCGACTCGACCTCGGGAACATAGTGACGGATCAAGCTCTCGATGCCGCGCTTGAGAGTGACCGTCGAGGAGGGGCAGCCGGAACAGGCGCCGTGCATCGAGAGATAGAGGCGTCCCTCCCTATATCCCTTGTAGGCAATGTCGCCGCCGTCCTGTGCAACCGCGGGGCGGACCCTGGTCTCGATCAGTTCCTTGATCTGCTCGATGATGTCGGCATCCTGGGGATCTTCATCGAAGCTCGCCTCATCGTCGATGTGGATCCCGGCGGCAGTTCCCGCGACGAACAGGGGTGCGCCGGTGACGAAATGATCGAGGAGCGTCTCGAGGACCAGCGGTTCAAGATCGGTCCAGGAAATTCCGGGAGCCGCGGTCACAGAGACGAAATCCCGGCCGTAAAAGACGCCTTCGACCATGCCGCTCTCGAAAAGGGCATTGGCGAGCGGCGAGATCCTCGCCGAGTCCGCGTCGGCAAAATCGCGGGTTCCCGCCTCCATGACCGCCTGGCCGGGCAGGAACTTGCGGGTCGCGGGATTGGGGGTCTGTTCGGTGCGGATCAGCATCGCTGCGATGTGGCTCTAAAGAGGCCTCTCTTCAAGGGAGGGGCCGCCTTCGCATGGCCTAGCGGGTCCGCCCGTTCGGTCAGAAGGGCGGCGCTCCGGCGATGATCCAGCGCGTCACTGCGATGGCGAGCCCGAGGCAGATCAGTGCGACCCACCACTTGCCTCTCCGCATCTCTTCCGAAGCCTCTTGGGTCGAGGCCCGGCCAGTAATCATTGCAAGGGTCAGCTTCCTTCCGCGGAGCCGGTAGATGAGGATCGCGACAAGGTGGATGGCGATGAGTGCAAGGATGACGTTGAACCAGGATTCGTGAAGGTCCCGCGCCCGGTCCGAAGTCTCGATGCTGACGAGCTTCGCCAGGGGGCCCATGTAAATCCCGTCCTCGTCTTCCGAAACGAGCCCGAGCGAGACCTGGACCGCGAGAGCCGCGAGGAGCGCGAGCACGCTCAAGGCGCCGAGCGGGTTATGCCCGACTCCGTTCCAGCTCCCCTGAAGGTAAGCCGCGATCGTCCGTGGTCCACGAACGAAGCTTGAAAAGCGCGCAGTCGAGCTTCCGACGAACCCCCAGAGGATCCGGAATATGAGAAGCGTCAGGATCGCGCAGCCCGACCAGATGTGCCAATCGACATGGTGGTTGTGGACCGACCACCAGCTGAAGAGGATGAGCGCGGCAAGCAGCCAGTGCACGAGCCGGACGGGTAGGTCCCAGACCGGCTTTCCGGCCTCCCGGACGGTGCTCAGTGCTTCTCTTCCGAACGATATTTGTCGTGGCAGGCCTTGCAGGTGCCGTCGAGGTCGGAAAAGCGAGCGTTCATCGCCGCGACGTCATTCTTTTGGACCGCGGAATCGAATGCCCGGGCGGCGACCTGGAAATTGCGCATCTTGGCCGCGAAATCCTCCCGGTTCTGCCAGATCTCGGCCTTGGCCCTGGTCTTGCCGACATCGGGCCCGGTCCCTTCCGGGAACCACTTGGATGCCATGCGCGAGGCCATGAGGAGCTTGGCCGAATTGGCCTTGACCGTCGCCGTGTCGGGCGTGTCGCCGAGTGCCCGGTGAATGGCCTTTGCCGCATCGGCGATCATGTGCATTCCGTCGTGGCGCTGCTTCATCACGACAAGAGCCCGATCCTTCGCCAACGGCGCAGCGAGCGCGGCGGCGGAAAGACAGGCCGCGATCGCGGCGATGGGTACAAAGCGCATGTTCCCTCCCTATTGTTCGTCCGGTACCTTCCAGCTGTCGTCGATCATCTTGATGATTCCAGAGAAATCCTTCGAGCCTCCGCCACGATCGACGAACCGCTGGTAGAGTTCCTCGGCTTCCCCGCCCATCGGCGTATAGGCACCGACGCTCTTTGCCGCTTCCTCGGCGAGCTTGAGGTCCTTGAGCATCAATGCCGCTGCAAACCCGCCTTCGTAATCGTGGTCGGCCGGAGTCTCCGGGCCGACGCCCGGGACCGGAGTGTAGCTCGTCATCGACCAGCTCTGGCCCGACGCCTTCGACGAGATGTCGAAGAAGACCTTTGGATCGAGGCCGAGCTTCCGGGCCAGCGCGAAGGCTTCGCAGGTGACGATCATCGTCGCCCCGAGGATCATGTTGTTGCAGATCTTGGCCGCCTGTCCGGCGCCGAGCGCGCCGGCATGGATCACGGCCTTGGCCATCGGCTCGAGGAAGGGCCGGGCGCGCTCGAACTGCTCGTCGGTCCCTCCGACCATGAGGGCAAGGGTTCCCGCTGCGGCCGCAGCGATCCCGCCCGAAACCGGAGCATCCAGGAAGTCGAAGCCGTTGGAGTTCATCGCCGAACCGACCTCTCGGGCGCTCTCGACGTCGATCGTCGAGCAGTCGATGAGGAGGGCTCCCGGCCTGGCGTTTGGTGCAACGTCGTTCTCGAACACGGAGCGGACGTGCTTTGCCGCCGGGAGCATGGTGATGACGACGTCGCTTGCCTTGACCGCCCCCGACGCAGACGAAGCGCGCTTGCAGCCGGCTTCAACTGCCCGTTCGACGGCCTCGGGGACGAGGTCGAAAGCATGGACCTCGTGGCCGGCCTTGACGAGGTTCGGCGCCATCCCGCCGCCCATGTGCCCAAGCCCGATGAATGCGATCCGCGCCATCTTCTAGCGTCCCTTCCACTGGCCCGGCCGTTTCTCGACGAAGGCGGCCATGCCTTCCTTCTGATCCTCGGTCCCGAAGAGGCCGTGGAAAAGCCGGCGCTCGAACCGGATTCCCGGGCCAAGCGGGATTTCGAACGCGGCATTGATCATTTCCTTGACCGCGATCGCGGCGAGGGGCGGCATTGCAGCGATTGTTTCGGCCGTCTTCAGCGCTTCCTCGAGGAGCTCGCCGGAGGGGACGACCTTCGCCACGAGCCCCGAGCGCTCGGCCTCTGCCGCGTCCATCATCCGGCCGGTGAGGCACATCTCCATCGCCTTGGCCTTGCCGACCGCCCATGTCAGGCGCTGGGACCCGCCCATTCCCGGAGTCACCCCGAGCCTGATCTCGGGCTGTCCGAATTTCGCGCTCTCGGCCGCGATGATGAAGTCCGCCATCATCGCCACTTCACAGCCGCCCCCCAGGGCATAGCCGGCGACAGCGGCGATCCACGGCTTCCTCGTGGCGGTGACCTTCTCCCAGCCCGCGAAGAAGTCCGATGAATACATGTCGGCGAAGCCCTGGCTCGACATCTCCTTGATGTCGGCGCCCGCGGCAAAGGCCTTTTCCGAGCCGGTGAGCACGAGGCAATGCTGGCTCTCGTCGGAGTCATAGGCCCCGAACACGTCGATCAACTCCCGAAGCACTTCGCTATTGAGTGCATTGAGTGCCTGCGGGCGGTTCAAGGTGACGAGGGTCACCGCACCGCGTTTTTCGACAAGCACCGTCGTGTAATCGCTCATCCAACCGTCTCCGCTTCGGGGAATGGGGTCCATTCTTCGCTTTCCGGGAGCGGCGCGAAGAGGACGTCGAGCATTTCCTCGGTGACCTCTTCGGGCACCGCCGGGTCCCACTGCGGATTGCCGGTCTTGTCGATGAGCAGGGCGCGTACGCCCTCGCGGAAGTCGTGGGTCCTGACGACCCGGCCGGCGAGCGCATATTCCGAGCGCATTTCGTCTTCGAAGGTCGATCGCTTCGCGCCTTCGGCGAGAAGCCTCAGCGAGACCTTGCACGACAATGGGCTCTTCGTCCTCAAGGTCGCAAGCTCGGTGGTTGCCCAGTCGCTCCCGTCAGTTTCGAGGGCCAGGAGGATCTCCTCGAGCCTGTCGGAGGCGAAAAGCTTGGTGATGTTCGGAAGGTTCGCCGCGATCTTCGCTTCAGGCGGAGTTGCTGCAAATGCTCCAAGCGAGCCCTGGACCCGCTGCGGGGTCTTGGCGATGCGTTCGACCATGTCCGCGAGCGAGGACTGCTCGATATAATGGGTCGCAAGGCCAAGGTAGTGGCACTCGGCCCCGTCCAGCCGAGCGCCGGTCAAGGCCATGAACTCGCCAACCCGGCCGGGCAGGCGCGGAAGATACCAGCCACCGCCGACGTCCGGAAACAGGCCGATGCCGGTCTCGGGCATCGCCAGGCGCGTGTTTTCGGTCGCGATCCTGAAGTCGCAGGGTAGCGAAATCCCGACCCCGCCACCCATCGTGATCCCGTCCATGATCGCGACGGTGGGCTTCGCATAAGTGAAGAGCAGGTGGTTGAGGCGATATTCGGCGAAGAAGAAGCGCTTGGCCTCCTCGGCGTCCGTGTCCCCGCTCCGAGCGAGCATCACGACATCGCCGCCCGCGCAGAAGCCGCGGCCCTCGGCATGGTCGATGACCACCACCTCGACGTTCGAATCGCTTCGCCAGCGCAGCAGCGCCTGGCTCATCGCCTCGCACATCCGAGTGGTGAGCGCGTGGATGGCCTTGGGCCGGTTGAGGCGCAACCGGCCGACCCCACGCTCGACGCTGATCAGGACGTCGTCGGTCACTGGCGCAGCATGTCCCGGCTGACGATCACGCGCATGATCTGGTTGGTCCCCTCGAGGATCGAGTGGACCCTGAGGTCGCGCCAGAAGCGCTCGACCGGATAGTCCATGAGATAGCCGTACCCGCCGTGCAGCTGAAGCGCCCTGTCGACGACCGATGAGCCGGTATCGGTCGCGAGCCGCTTGGCCATCGCCGCAAACCTCGTCTTGTCGGGCGCATTGGCCGTGACCTTCGCGGCTGCGACGTAGAGGAGATAGCGCGCCGCCTGGAGCTCGGTCTCCATGTCCGCGAGGGTAAACTGGGTCGCCTGGAAGTCGGCGATCGGGTGGCCGAACTGCTGGCGACCCTTGGTGTAGCTGATCGCCTCGTCGAGGCAGCGCTGGCCCCCGCCAAGGGAGCAGGCGCCGATGTTGAGCCGGCCTCCGTCGAGACCCATCATCGCGATCCGGAAGCCTTCCCCTTCGGCTCCGACGCGGTTGGCGACGGGGACTCGCACCTCGTCGAAATTGACCTGGGCGGTCGGCTGCGAGTGCCAGCCGAGCTTGCGCTCCTGGGCGCCGAAGCTCACGCCTTTCATGTCCTTGTCGATGACGAGACAGGTGATTCCCTTGGGCCCGTCCTCGCCGGTTCGGACCATGGTGACATAGACCTCGTTCTCACCGCCCCCCGAGATGAACGCCTTCGAGCCGCTGACGACATAATGGTCGCCCTCGAGTACCGCTTTTGTCTTCAACGCGGCCGCATCCGAGCCCGACGACGGTTCGGTGAGGCAGTAACTGCCCATCCGCTCCATGGTGATCATCGAGGGCAAATATTTCTGCTTCACCTCGGCCGAGCCGAAGCGGTCGATCATCCAGCTTGCCATGTTGTGGATCGAGATGAACGCGCTGGTGCTTGGGCAGCCATAGGCCATGGCTTCGAAGATGAGGGCAGCCTCGAGCCGGCCAAGACCGATTCCACCGCTCTCCTCCGATACGTAGATCGACCCGAAGCCAAGCTCGGCCGCCTCGCGGATCGTATCCCTCGGGAAAACGTGCTTCTCGTCCCACTCCGAAGCGAACGGGGTAATCGCATCCGCGGTGAACTTGCGCGCCATCTCCTGGATCTGGAGCTGGTCGTCGGTGAGGTCGA
>DASZYL010000022.1:0-6249 GCA_035545385.1 Sphingomicrobium sp.
CATCCTCGGCGTCCTTCTCATCAAATATATCGAGGAGCTGCTCGGCGCTCCGAAGGTCGTCGCGGTCATGTTCATCCTCGGCGGAATCGCGATCATCGCAATCGAGCGCCTCGCCAAGAGGTCTGACATCGTCGGGGTCGCCGAAATGCCCGTTCGGACCGCCATCGGCATCGGCATCGCCCAGTGCCTCGCCATGGTGCCCGGGGTTAGCCGTTCGGGCGCAACGATCCTCGGCGCCCTCTCGCTCGGGGTCGAGCGCCGTACCGCCGCGGAGTTCAGCTTCTTCCTCGCAATCCCGACGATGCTCGGAGCGACGACCCTCGAGCTCGTGAAGCATCGCCAGGAAATCCTCGAGGGCGCCCACGGAGTGGGTTTCGGAACCGTCGCGGTCGGGTTCGTGGTGAGCTTCGTGGTCGCGATCGTCGTCGTACGCGCGTTCGTCCACTACATCTCGCGCCACGGCTTTGCGCCCTTCGCCTGGTACCGGATCATTGTCGGCGCTGCAGCGCTCGCCTGGCTGTTCGCCCGCTGATTTATTTCGGCGGGCCTTTGCGCTAAGCTAGCGGCGTAAAATCAGGAACTTAGCGGTATGCGTCCGGTCCTCGCAATTGTTTCGCTCTCGCTCTTCGCGACGCCCGCCGCGGCGCAGTCGGCAGCTGGTGCCCCATTGCCTCCACCCCATGCCATGCAGCTCCCGCCGCGCGTCGCGGATCCAGCGACCGCGGCACGGCTGGTCGATTCGATGCAGGCGCTTTCAAGAGCCCTTCTCGAGATCAGGATCGGAGGAGTCCAGGCAGCGCTCGAGGGACGCAGCGCAACTCCCGCCGAGAGGAACCTGACGGTGGGCGACCTCGCGCGCCGCGACAATCCTGGTGTTGAACGCGATCTTCAGCAGAAGATCGCCGAGGCGCGGCCGATGATCGAGCAGGGAATCAGGGCGATGAACGACTCGCTTCCGGCGATTCAGCAGGGCCTTGTCGATGCGCAGAGGTCACTCGAGCGGGCGATCGCGAATATGCCCGATCCAAATTATCCGAAGCGCTAGACGCATCGCGCGCTTGCGCTAAAGCTGCCCCTGCCATGTGGCAGCTTTTCCAGTTCCCGCTCTGTCCATTTTCCCGCAAGGTCCGACTGGTGCTCGCCGAGAAGGGCATCGGCCACGAGCTCGTGCGCGAGAACCCGTGGGAGAAGAGGGACGAGTTCATCGACCTCAACCCCGCAGGCGAGACTCCAGTGATGGTCGAGCCTGACCAGGGCGTGACGCTCATCGGGTCGCAGCCGATCGTCGAATATCTCGATGAGACCGTCGACCGGATGCCGATGATCCACGGCAATGCGGCGCTTCGCGCCGAGATCCGCCGAATGACCGAATGGTTCGACATCAAGCTCTACCGCGAGGCGGTCGAGCCTTTGATGAACGAGCGGATGAGGAAGCGGCTCGTCAATCGCGAGAGTCCCGACACGAGGGTTCTGCGCGAGGCGATGCGGACCGCTTCGGAGCATCTCGACTATCTCGATTACCTGCTCGACCATCGTCGCTGGCTGGCCGGGCCGGGGCTCAGCCTCGCCGATTTCACGGCCGCGGCGCACCTTAGCGTCATCGACTATCTCGGAGCGCTCGACTGGCGCGGACACAAGCAGACCAAGGACTGGTACGCGGTGATGAAGTCGAGGCCCTGCTTCCGCCCACTTCTCGGCGAGCGCATGGAAGTGATCGTTCCGCCCAGTCATTACGACAAGGTGGACTTCTAGGCGGCGAGCAGTGCTCCGCGAAGGATCTTGTCCTCCAGCGTCTGTCCCGCGCCAAGCGCGACGCAGCTCATCGGATCCTCTGCGATCCTCACGAGGAGCCCGGTGGAATCCTGGAGGACCGTGTCGATCCCGCGCAGGAGGGAGCCGCCACCGGTCATCGTGATCCCCTGGTCAATGACGTCCGCGGCGATCTCGGGCTGGGTATGCTCAAGAGCAGTGCGCACGACTTCGACGATCTGGTTGACGGGCTCGCTGAGCGCGTCGGCGACCTGCGCCTGCGTGAGGATGATCTCGGCGGGCATTCCGCGCCCGACGTCACGCCCGCGCACCCGGGTGGTCAGGCCGGTTCCATCGCCTGGCCTCACCGCCGAGCCGATCTCGAACTTCACCCGTTCGGCCGTTCCCTCGCCGATGAGGAGGTTGAAGTTGCGCCGCACGTAAGAGGAGATCGCATCGTCCATTCGGTCGCCGCCGACCCGCGACGAGCGGCAGAAAGCAAGGCCCTGGAGCGAGATCACTCCGACCTCGGTCGTTCCTCCGCCGATATCGACGACCATCGATCCGACCGGGTCAGCAACCGGGAGCCCCGCACCGATCGCGGCGGCCATCGGCTCTTCGATCAGCGAGACCCGGTCCGCTCCTGCATTGAGAACGGCATCGCGGATGGCCCGGCGCTCGACATTCGTCGCTCCCGACGGGATGCAGATGACCACTTCTGGTCCGCGGGTGAACCGGCTCGGCCCGCCATGGGCCTTTCGGATGAAATGCTTGATCATCTCCTCGGCAACTTCGAGGTCGGCGATCACCCCGGCGCGAAGGGGACGGATGGTCTTGAGGTTCTCGGGCGTCTTGCCCATCATCAGCTTTGCATCGTCGCCGACGGCTCGAACCTTCCGGATGCCGTTGTTGGTCTCGATCGCAACGACCGAGGGCTCATTGGCGACAATGCCGATCCCGGCCACGTAGACGACCGTATTGGCTGTACCCAGATCGATCGCGACTCCGCGCGACCCGAAACTGAACGGCGAACGCATGGCTGACCCCCACCCTCGAAATCCCGCTTGAAAAATGCGGTCAAACGCGCGCGCGCGATAGCCCCGTTAACCATGTTAAACGCGAAGCGTGGAGGAGCTGCGGCGAACGGAAAATCGTTAAGCGCTCGGGACTTAAGCGTGGGCTGCAGTGACGAGGTAGTTCAGCCTCAAATCTTCGCTCAGATGGAGGCCGCGTGTCGGCGACCAAGCAATCCCTTCGACGTCGAGACACTTGAGCCCCGCCTTCGCCAGCAGCTGCTTGAACTCTTCGGGCGCGATGAACTTCCCGAAATCGTGAGTGCCCCTGGGGATGTGTCCCAATCCTTCGGCGAGGGTGATCATCATCAGCTTCGAAAGGCCGGTCGCATTGGGGGTGGACATGATCAGCAGCCCGTCGGGAGCGAGAAGTCTCGCCAGCGCCTTCACGAATGTCGACGGTTCGGCGACATGCTCGATCACTTCCATGGAGGTGATGAGATCGAACTTCCCCTCGAGATCCTGAACGTCGCCGGAAAGATACTCGATCTCGAGGCCCACGGCCGCGGCATGCTCGCGCGCGGCAGCGATCAGTTCAGGCGAGGCGTCGATGCCCGTCACGCTCGCGCCGAGGCGAGCGAGAGGCTCGGCGAGGAGGCCCGCTCCGCAGCCGACATCGATCGCAGTTTTTCCCTCGAGCGGCGTTCGGCTGCATTCGTCGCACTGCCAGTGCTGGTCGATCTGGTCACGAACATAGCGGAGCCGGACCGGGTTCAGCTTGTGGAGCATCGCCGACGCGCCGTCGGGATCCCACCAGTCCCCCGCCAGCCTTCCGAAGCGCTCGGCTTCTTCGGGAACGATGCTTGTCTCGGCCATTCGCGCCTCCTAACAGTCCGCGACCCTCGACCCAAGGAGCCCTTTTGCCCCGCATCGTCATGAAATTCGGCGGCACGTCGATGGCGGGCATCGAGCGCATCCGCAGCGTCTCCGAGCGCGTCCGCCGGGAAGCCGATGCCGGGAACGAGGTCCTCGTCGTGGTTTCCGCGATGGCGGGAGAGACCGACCGCCTCGTCCAGCTCTGCCGCGAGGCCGCGCCGCTTCACGATCCGACCGAATATGACGTCGTCGTCGCTTCGGGAGAGCAGGTCACGTCCGGGCTCCTCGCGATGACGTTGCAGGCGATGGGGCTGAAGGCACGGAGCTTCATGGGCTGGCAGCTCGTCCGGGCTTCGGGAGTCCACGGCAATGCACGGGTCGAGGCGATCGAGAGCGCGATGCTCGACGAAGCCCTTTCCGCGGGCACGGTCGCGGTGATCCCCGGCTTCCAGGGGGTCTCGACCGATGGCCGTCTCGCGACCCTCGGCCGCGGCGGATCGGACACGTCTGCGGTCGCGATCGCGGCGGGCGTGAGCGCCGACCGCTGCGACATCTACACCGACGTCGACGGCGTCTATACGACCGATCCGCGAATCGTTCCGCGTGCCCGCAAGCTCCGCCAAGTCACGTTCGAGGAAATGCTCGAGCTTGCCGGAGTCGGAGCGAAAGTCCTCCAGGTACGCTCCGTCGGCCTTGCGATGCGCGAGAATTTGCCGTTGCGGGTCCTTTCGGCATTCGAGGACAAGCCGGGCACCGATATCGTCGCGGAGCTTTCAGGAGACCAGATGGAGAGAAACCTCATCGCCGGCATCGCCGCTGACCGAAACGAGGCGCGGATCACGCTCACCGGCGTTCCCGACCGGCCCGGCACGGTCGCGCAGGTGATCGGGCCGATCGCTGAAGCCGGGATCCAGGTCGACATGATCGTCCATGCGGCAACCCCCGACACGGGTTCGAGCGATCTTACGTTCACTGTTCCCCGGGCGAGCCTTGCCCAGGCGCTCGCGGTGATCGAGCAGCGCAAGGAGCAGATTGGCTATGACCAGATCGTGAGCGACGACTCGGTCGCCAAGGTCAGCATCGTCGGCGTGGGGATTCGTTCCAATCCGCAGCTCGCCGCAAAGATGTTCGAGGTGCTCGCCGACCGCGAGATCAACCTCCACGCGGTCTCGTCGAGCGAGATCAAGGTCAGCGCCCTCATTGCCGAACAGGAGCTCGAGCTTGCGGTGCGCGTCCTTCACACGGCGTTCGGCCTTGACCAGGAGCAGCCGGCATGAGCGGCGAGGGGCTGATCGCCGAGGCGCGCGCGGTTCATCCAAGCGAGGGCCACGCACGCCTCGCTGAACTCATGCATCGCGGCACCGAGTTCCTCGGCTGCGATGTTGCGATCATGGGAGGCGCAATGAGCTGGGTCTCGGAGCGCAATCTCGTCTCGGCGATCTCCAACGCCGGCGGCTTTGGAGTGATCGCCTGCGGAGCAATGACTCCAGAGCTTCTCGACACCGAGATCGCGGAGACGAAGGCGCGCACGAGCCGGCCGTTCGGTGTCAATCTCATCACCATGCATCCCCAGCTCTCCGATCTCATCGACGTCTGCGCGCGACACGAGGTCGGCCATGTCGTCCTCGCCGGCGGCCTCCCGCCGGGCTGGGCGATCGACCGGGTGAAGGAACGCGGCGCAAAGCTCATGGCTTTCGCGCCGGCGCTTGCACTTGCGAAGAAACTGATGCGCTCGAAGGTCGACGCCCTCGTGATCGAGGGGATGGAAGCCGGAGGCCATATCGGCCCGGTCTCGACGTCCGTGCTCGCCCAGGAGATCCTGCCCAATGTCAGCAAGGACATCCCCGTATTCGTGGCGGGCGGGATCGGCCGCGGCGAAGCGATCGCCGCTTATCTCGAAATGGGCGCGGTCGGGGTTCAGCTCGGCACCCGGTTCGTGTGCGCCCACGAAAGCATTGCCCACGCGAACTTCAAGAAGGCCTTCATCCGGGCCTCCGCCCGCGACGCGGTCTTGAGCGTACAGATCGACCCCCGGCTTCCGGTGATCCCCGTTCGAGCCCTCAAGAACAAGGAGACCGAGCGATTCGCCGCGAAACAGCGTGAAGTCGCGAACCTCCTCGATTCCGGCGAGGTCGAAATGGCCGAGGCGCAGCTTCAGATCGAGCATTACTGGGCAGGAGCGCTCCGCCGGGCGGTGATCGACGGGGACGTCGAGACGGGGTCGGTCATGGCCGGCCAGTCGGTCGGGATGGTCAATCGCGAGGAACCCGTCGCAGCGATCCTCCAGGAGCTGGTCGACGAGGCCGCCGCGGCTCTCGAGAGCCGCGGCTAGCAAGGAGGGCCGGATGGCAACAGCGGCTGCAGCGGTCGGAGCGGCGATGCGAAGGGTGACGTCGCACCTCATGAGCAACAATGCCGTCAGTCCCCAAACCGCCGTCGGCTATGTTCCCGATCGGCGCCTGGATCGGCGAATGCTTGAGCGGCTGGTTCGCAGGGGCGTGGTCGTCGAGGCCGCTCCGCAGCATTATTATCTCGACGTTCCGGCCTACGACCGCTGGCGGCGGGGCCTTCGGCGGAGAGTCGCACTGATCCTTGGCGGAGTCCTGCTCGC
>DASZYL010000023.1:0-20632 GCA_035545385.1 Sphingomicrobium sp.
GCCGGCCTTCGCCGCTCCGCCGGGCGACAGCCAGTCGCTCGAGAAGACGTTCGATTCGCTCATCAACCCGAGCGACCTCCAGCAATGGCTCGAGCAGATGTCGTCGGAGCCCAATCATGTCGGCTCGCCGCACGACAAGGCCAATGCGCAAATGCAGCTCGCCCTCTTCAAGCAATGGGGCTGGGACGCGCGCATCGAGCAGTTCGATGTCCTCTACCCGACGCCGATCTCGACCACGGTCGAGCTCGTCACTCCCGAGCACGTCGTTCTTGGCGGGCAGGAGCCGCCGATCCCCGAAGACCCGAGCACCAGGCCAGAGATCCTCAAGAACGCGCTTCCGCCCTATGTCGCATTCCAGGGCGACGGCGATGTCACCGCGCCGGTGGTCTACGTGAACTACGGGATGCCCGACGATTATGATGCGCTGGCCGAGCGCGGCATCGATGTCCGCGGGAAGATCGTGCTCGCCCGCTATGGCGCCGGCTGGCGCGGGCTGAAGCCCAAGCTCGCTCAGGAGCATGGCGCGATCGGCTGCCTCATCTATTCAGATCCTGCCGACGACGGCTATGCCGATGCCGATCCCTATCCGAAAGGCGGAGCCCGGCCGCCGAACGGAGTCCAGCGGGGCTCGGTCGTCGACATGACCATGTACCCAGGCGATCCGCTCACTCCCGGGGTCGGCGCGACGAGCGGCGCAAAGCGCCTGACGCGCGAGACGGCGCCCACGATCCTCAAGATCCCGACGCTTCCGATTTCCTATGCCGACGCCTCGAAGATCATCGCTGCACTCGACGGACCGGTCGTCACCGGCAAGGCGCGCGGCGGCCTTCCCATGGCCTATCACTGGGGCGGCAGCGACGCCGTGAAGGTGCATCTCGAGGTGAAGTCGGACTGGTCGCTGAAGCCCGCCTACGACGTCATCGCGACCCTTCGCGGCAGCACTCGTCCGGACGAATGGATCATCCGCGGAAACCACCGCGACGGCTGGGTCTTCGGTGCGTCCGATCCCTTGAGCGGCCAGGTGGCGCTGATGGCCGAGGCGAAGGCGCTCGGCCAGCTCTACCGCCAGGGCTGGAGGCCGGACCGGACGATCGTCTACGCGAGCTGGGACGCGGAGGAACCCAGTCTCCTCGGCTCGACCGAGTGGGTCGAGGCGCACGCCGACGAGCTCAGGCGCAAGGCCCTCCTCTACATCAACACCGACGGGAACGGGCGCGGCTATCTCTACGTGGATGGAAGCCAGGACCTGCAGCATTTCGTCGCCTCGGCCGCCGACGACGTGCTTGATCCGAGAACCGGAGTGCCGGTCTCGGCGCGCGCTCGAGCGCGGATCCTTGCCGACAATTATTCGAACTCGCGTGACTCGAAGCCCGATCTCGTCGAGGCCGCGAAGGCGGGCGGAGACGTTCCGATGGAAGCCGTCGGGGCGGGCTCCGATTACTCGCCCTTCGTCCAGCACCTCGGAATTGCCTCGATCGATCTTGGCTTTGGCGGCGAGGAATCTTCGGGCGGCGGAAGCTATCACTCCGCCTACGACACTTATTATCACGTCATGCATTTCGACGATCCGGGCCTCGCCTACGGAGCGACCCTTTCGAAAGTCGTCGGCCGGCTCGTGGTTCGGGCCGCCGACGGACCGCGAGTGCCGGCCCGCTACTCCGACTTCGCTCGAAGCGTGTCGCAATATGTCGACCAGGTCATGAAGCTCGCCGACGACCAGCGCGAGAAGGACCGCTCGCTTGCCGACCTCAGGCAGCAGGGCATCTTCAAGCTCGCCTCCGCTCCGACCGATCCGACCATTGCTCCTGCCGACCGGGGAATCACCCCACTGATCGACATGCTGGCGCTCCAGAATGCCGCCGATCACCTGAAGCGTGCCGCTTCAAAGGCCGATTCGGCGATTGGCAGGGCCGACAAGCTTGCGCCGGCGACTCGGGAGCGAATGAACGCCAGCCTCGCCAATATCGACCAGCTCTTGATCGACCCCGAGGGACTGCCCGGCCGTCCCTGGTACAGGAACCTGATCTATGCGCCGGGCACGCTCACCGGATACGGGGCAAAGACCCTGCCCGGAGTCCGCGAGGCGATCGAGCAGCGGCGCTGGGACGATGCCCGCGCCTATGTCGAGCGAACGGCAAGGGTCATCGAGAATTATGCCAATCGCCTCGACGAGGTCGCGGCAATGGGCCGGGCAGCCCCGTGACGAGGTCCTGCCGCCCCGAAGCTGGAGCGCTCGCCACGGTCCATGACCAGGCCCGCCTCGACGGGGCGGGACCTGATGACCCCAAAGCGGGAAGCATCATCGACATGAAATGGAGGCCCGGCTCATGACCACCGGCCGAATGATCGAGCTTGCAGCCGCGGCAATTCTATTGGCCGCGGCGGTCGTTCTCTACCGCCGCCGCGACCCCGCGAGCGAAGGCTATGGCAACCAGGGCGCTGTCATCCTGCTCGTGATCTCGGTCATCATGGCAATCCATGCCCTCGGAGCGCTCGACTATCACCCGAGCAAGGCCGAGGCCGAATATTTCAAGGAGCAATCGCATTGAGACGCCTCGCTCCCCTCCTCGCCGGCCTTTCGCTCTCTGCCTGCACCGCGACCCAGCAGCCCGACGCCGTCGCGAGCGGAGCGCCGGGCTTCTGGCTGGGATTGTGGCACGGTCTCATCTTTCCGCTGGCCTGGATTGCCTCGCTGTTCGTGCCGAGCATCGCCGTCTACGCGGTGCCCAACAACGGCGGCTGGTACGACTTCGGCTATTTCCTCGGGATCGTGGTCTTCGGAGTTGGCGCGAAGCGCAGCCACACGGTCTACCGCGACCGCATCGTCCGGGTCCGAGACTGATGAGCGAAAGCACCATCAAACTGCTGAAAAACGCCAGCTTTTCACTATATTCTGATTAGAGTGGAGTAACCGCAATGCCGCTTCTTCAAGCCAGCAAGACCTACAAGCCCTTCGAATATCCATGGGCGTTCGAATATTGGAAGCGCCAGCAGCAGATCCACTGGATGCCGGAGGAAGTCCCACTCGGCGAGGATTGCCGCGACTGGGCCCAGAAGCTCGACCAGACCGAGCGCAACCTCCTCACCCAGATCTTCCGCTTCTTCACCCAGGCCGACGTCGAGGTGCAGGATTGCTACCACGACAAATACGGGCGCGTGTTCAAGCCAACCGAGATCAAGATGATGCTGACGGCTTTCTCCAACATGGAGACGGTCCACATCGCGGCATACTCCCACCTCCTCGACACGATCGGAATGCCCGAGAGCGAGTACAGCGCCTTCCTCCAGTACAAGGAGATGAAGGACAAGCACGATTATCTCTCGACGTTCGGGGTCGAGACCGACGAGGACATCGCCAAGACCCTCGCGATGTTCGGCGGCTTTACCGAGGGCCTGCAGCTGTTCGCGAGCTTCGCGATGCTCATGAACTTCCCGCGCTTCAACAAGATGAAGGGCATGGGACAGATCGTCAGCTGGTCGGTCCGCGACGAGAGCCTCCACTGCGAAGGCATCATCAAGCTGTTCCACACCTTCGTGAAGGAACGCGATTGCCTGACCAAGTCGGTGAAGGACGACATCCTCGACGTGTGCCAGAAGACGGTCCGGCTCGAGGACGCGTTCATCGATCTCGCCTTCGAGCAGGGCCCGGTCAACGGAATGACCCCCAAGGAGATCAAGAAATATATCCGCTACATCGCGGACTGGCGGCTGGGCCAGCTCGGGTTTGCGCCGATCTACATGGTGGACGAGCACCCGCTTCCATGGCTGGCGCCGCTGCTCAACGGCGTCGAGCACGCCAATTTCTTCGAGACCCGCGCTACCGAATATTCAAAGGGCGCCACCCGGGGGAACTGGAACGAGGTCTGGGACAATTTCGACCGGCGGATGAAAGCGAAGGCGGAAGCTGCCGCCAACGACGGTTCGGGCGGCAACGATGGTCCCGACATGTTCGAAGCCGCGGGCGTCGCCGCGGAGTAGTTTCCGCTCCGCACGAGAGGTCTCTCGATTAAGCGTTCACCAGGGCCAGAGTGACGCAACCCAGGTTGCGTAGGCCCGCCAGGGCGCGGTCGTTCCGATCCACATCCTCAAGGGCTCGCTCAGAAGGACGAGCGAGCCGCCGACGATCCACACGCGGTGGACCTTTCCGCGCGTGACGAGATCATAGGCCGCCCCGGAAGCGATGATCGCTCCGTCCGAAAGCAGGAGGTAGCTCCAGGGCGCGCCTGCCGCGAGCCAGGCACCCGGCCATCGGCCAACCGCGGCGTGCAGAAGCTGGGTATAGGAAAGAAGCATGAGTCGCTTGTGGGTCTCGCTCCGCTCCCGCCACCAGACTCCGAGCCCGACGCACGAGCCGAAGACGAGGAGGTCAAAGACGGGGACAGCGTAGAATTCCTTGGGATCAGTCCCGGCAAAGCCGTGATTGAGCGCCTCGGACGCTGCAACATTGCCGATCACGATCATCGCACAGGCGACCGCGACCGCAGCCCATCCGAGCCGCCTGTGGAGCCTGCGCTTCTTTGTGACGATGAGAGCGGGCTGAAGGATGGCAAAGGCCAGCCACAGGCTGAAAATCGTCCCGTGCGCGAGATAGAGCGGAGTCAGCTGCCGCATGCCCTTGGGGGTTTCGAACCAGTGGTTGAGGTAAAAGCTCTGGTAGAAGCCCAGGAACGAAGCGGCGGCGACGCATATTCCGACCAGGAGATAGAATTTGGGGCGCGTGCCGGCGCGCTTCGCCGCTCTCCCCCGCTCGGCAATGGTCGCCATGGCCGGTCCCCTGAACCCGCCTCTCGATGCTACCACGTTTTGGAAAGGCGGCCTACGAGTCGGTTGACTGAGATCCGTCGCACCAGCCCTGGTCGAGCCCGTCGTACCTCCTCGCGACACCCGCAGCGATCATCGCCTGGCCGACGTCTTGTCCCTTCACTTCGACCTTGTGGACTTCGCGGCCGAACTCGTCGCGGAGCGCGGGACCCGCGACCACTTCGCCGCTGTTGAGGAGATCGGCGAGCTTGATCGCCGCGATGATCCCCTTGTCCCTCTCGCTCGAGCAGCGGGCGTTCTCGATTCCGGGAGCTTCGATTCCGGCGATCACGACCTTCGACCCATCGACATGAATGGTCTCGCCGTCGAGAACGCAATCGGGACCAAGCTCGGTGACGCACTGGCCGAAACGGCTCGATTGCGTGTCCGTCCGGTCATTGTGGAAGATCGTCGCCGCGCTGAGACCAAGGATCACGACCGCGAGTGCGACCGCGATGAGGACGACGCCGGCGATCCCGCCCCAGATCTCGCGCTCCTCGGACGCCGCCACGATCTGCTTTTCGCGGCGCACGGGATCACGGCGGATGCGCGAAGGGCGCACCGGCTCGCGCCGGATCCGCGATCCACGCAGCTCGACCAGCTGCTTGCCAGGCTTCCACGGCTTGCTCACGCGCCGTGATCTACACGAACGGGACTTACCACCCGGTTAGCGCGCAATCGATTGAGTGGAACGGCCCGATTGATCGTTGGTCCCGAAAAAGGGCCCGCCCTCGCGCCAAAGCAGGGGCGGGCCCTCCCCATCGCACCCCCTTGCGATTTGGGAAGGACCGCAGGGTGCACCACGGGCGAGGCTCACCTGATCCATGCTTTGCCGAGCTTGGGCAGCCGGCCTCAAGGTCATTTCATAAGCCAAGTTATGGGGGAGTCCAATTCACCGACGGACGAGGCGCGGTTCGGCGGGCTCTTTACCGATCCAAAACCCCTTGGAGCCTAATCGCTCTTATCCATGCGAGCAGTGCCGGTTCTTGTCGCAGCGCTGATGCTTGGGCTCATGGGAGGCTATGCCTGGTCTTCGATGGCGCCGAGCACGCCCAACGTTCATGTTCCAGCTGCGATCACACCCAAGCCCATCGAAATCCGGGAAAGCCCGTCCGACCAAGAATGGGCTTCAAGGGCTCTTCAGAAGGAAACGCCCGCGATCGAGGCCCGTCGAGCGGATCCCGCAGCGGTCGAACAGAGCGCCTATTACAGTGGATGCAGGGAAGTCCGCGCTGCAGGGAAGGCCCCGCTCTACGCAGGGGATCCTGGATATCGCCCGGAGATGGACGGCGATGGCGACGGCATCGCCTGCGAGCCCTATCGCGGCATGTAAGGGTCAGTGGTCCGGAGCGGGCCCGCGCTGCCGTGCGGCACGCGGCGAGAGGATCGCCTCGCCGGTCGCGGCAGCCTCTGCCGCCTGCTCATATTCCTCGGCGAGCTTGCACAGCGTTTCGACGGCGCGCGGGTCATCGGTCGATCCGGCGAGCTGCCAGCATTTCATTGCCATCTGCCGGAAATGCTCGGCTTGTGACTCCTGGGTCATCGCGGGGAGGAACATAGCTGAGCAACCGGCAACCGCCCCTGATTTACATCAGTGTGAGTAGCAAGCTTTGTAGCTAGGGGAGCTGATCCCGGGTGAACTCGAATCGCGCCCAGAACGGGCGGGGATGCGGGATCGGCCGAAGCCCGGCTGCCCTCGGTTTCGACCGGTCCCGTTGGTCCGCGCTATCGGTGAACTCCCCAAGAGGTGTATTCCTTCTTCCGTTCAGTCGTCCGGCGGGGGAAGAAATAGCAACGAGTGGGGCCAGGCATCGCGCGCGAACCATGGAGGAATTCCGGGCTTCGCAGCGCAGTCTCAGAGACGAGGCGATCGCGGCCCGTGAGGCGGCGAGGCCCTTCGTCACCAGGCCGAGCGACGTCATCATCTCGCCCTATGGGAAATGCGGCACGACGATGCTGCAGCAGATGTTCCACACGCTTCGCACCCGCGGCGACCGCGATTTCGATGATATCTCGCGCGTGGTTCCCTGGATCGAGATGTCGCCGATGCTCGGCATCGACCTCAACGCGGCGCAGCGCGCCGAGCCGCGAGGGTTCAAGAGCCATTTGAGCTACACGAGTGTCCCCAAGGGTGCGCGCTACGTCGTTCCGCTTCGAGATCCGAAGGACGCCTTCGTTTCGATGTACCGCTTCATGGAAGGCTGGTTCCTCGAGCGCGGCGCAGTTCCGATGGAGGATTTCTTCGAGGGATGGATGAACGGTCGCGGCGCCGAGGGCGAGGGCTATTTCGACCACCTCCTCAGCTGGTGGGCCGTTCGCGAGCAACCGAACGTGCTCCTTCTTTCCTATCGCAAGGTCGTTGAAAGCCGCGCCGCGCACATTCGCCGCCTCGCCAGCTTTTGCGGGATCGCGCTCGACGACGAGCTGCTCGATCTCACTCTCGAGCGAACGAGCAGGTCGTGGATGCTCGAGCACAAGAACCGCTTCGACGACGCCCTGATGCGCGAGAAGTCCGAGACCATGGGCAAGCTCCCTTCAGGGAGCGACAGCGCCAAGGTTCGCGACAGCGACGGCTGTCACTGGGACGAGATCGAACCCGGCATCGCGATGCGGATCGAGGAAAGCTGGAACGAGAGGATCACGAGCGTGCTCGGCTATGCCGATTTCGCGGCGCTCGAAGCCGACCTCTAGGCTCTCCTGCGCCGTCTTGAGAGCAGCGCGGCCTCGCTCCGTCGGCGGATCCGTTCGGTGACTTCGCTCGTATGATCCTCGCCCGCCGAATTGCAGCGGACATGGGTGAGGCACATTCCCTCGAGCGCATCCGCTTCCAAATTCGCAGCCGTCGGGACCGACTCGACGAGCGGCGCCTTGTCGTGGCCTCTTGGAAGATCGAATCGGATTGGCCGGCGGCATCGCCTGCAATTGTCGCCGTCGCGCTCGCGGAGCTCGGCGAGGCGCCGCTGCTCGGCCTGCTCGCGCCGGTATTTCCACGGCGTCACGTATTTGGCGATGATCGAACCAGCCATGCCCGAGCGATAACCCAAGTTCGGTCACCAACCAGTTACGCCGCGAAAAGATTCTTGTGGATACGTGAATCCTACCGGCTGCCGGCGACGATCCCGATGCTGATGCCGCCCTTCTTCGCCCTGGCCGCCTCGTAGGCGCGATATTCGTCGGGGCGGGTCCGGAACGCTTCGCGCCAGTCGTCTCCATCCGCGGCAAGTTCGGCCGCCCTCAGCCCGGTCAGCGCCATTCCGACCAGCGGGACGTAGCTTCCGCCGCCGCAATTCGGGCCTGCGCATCCGACCTCCGGAACATCACCGGTGACGGGAGGCTTGGGCGGCAGCGCCTCGGCTGCCCTGTTTGCAGCGAGGACCGAGGGGTCGATCCGATACGGCTGCTTCGATCGGCCGCAGACAACGACCTCGGAGGTCTTCGTGCGGTCGCACGAGACACGCTCGTCCCGGGGCGTCGGCTGCACGGCAGCGGACTGCGCAGCGACCGATGACGGGACCACGACGGCCAGAAGCGAAGCAAGAAGCAGTAAACCCGGGCGATCCATGTCGAGCGGCTTAGCACGACGGGCGAATCGAGTTCTACGGCTGAAGGTCGATCGCGGCTTTCGCCTCTCCTCCTGGATAGAAGGGCACCGACGTGTGCGCGTGGACGATCTTCCACTCGCCGGCTTCACGTCGAAAGCAGAGGGTCGAGCGCATCCAGAGGTCGACCCTCCGTCCGGCTTTGCCGATGGCCTGGAGATGGTTGAGCGAGCGAGCGAACCCGAGATCGCCCCCGGCCTCGACAATGAGATCGCGAAGCTCGAGATCGATCTCCTCCAATCCCTCGAGCCAGGCGGCAAAGGCGTCGAGGTCCCGAGCGGCTCCCGGCGGCAGCGCCAGCGGCGGCACCATCTCGAACGCGACGACATCGCTCGCGAGACTGGAAAGTGCAGCCTTCGCGTCCTTGTTCCTGATTGCGGCGAGGCGCTGTTCGATGACTCGGCGGATTTCTTCTCGCGGGTCGTCCATCACCACCCCTCCTCCCCCGGGATTTTCCTTATACCGGACGAAGGCCGCGGGTGCGAAATTGCCCTTGCCATCCGCGAATCCCCTTCCGCGGTGGTTCCGGTGGGCCGGGGGCCAGACAAGGCTCCCGGCCTGTCATTTCGAAGCGACGTCAAGACGCCACTTCTCAATCGTCCCATTCTGGCACAGCCGCAAAGCGCTCGGGAAATTCACCGATAGGCGAGCGCTATAGTGAAAGTGTTGAACGCGGCTCTCGCTCTGGTGTTTAACCACGTGTCCCGCGTCGGACATTCGCGAAGGAGCAGCAAATGGACTGCAAGTTGCTCACTGCCGCGGCGCTCGTCGCCGCAATCACCATGTCCCCGGCCCCGGCTTTTGCGGAGCACAGGGTGGGCATTGGAATCCCGAACGCCAAGTCATCGCATTATGTCGGCGCTCCAACGAGCCCCGACGTCGGCACCTGCGGCATGCGCGGCGGCCACGGCGGGCACGACCGCGCCTTCCGCTGCGACGGCTTCGCGGACGGCTGGGCCTATGCTGACGGCGCCTGGGCGCTCTACAACAACCGCAGCTGGGAACCCAGCAGCTACAACGACTGGTGGCACGATCGACCGGACCGGGCCTATCCGCGCTGGGTGAACGAACAGCGGATGCATGGGTCGTGCGACCCCGACCGCATGTGGTGGTCGGGCACCGGCTGGCACTGCTGATGAGCCATTAGGAGCTAGTTTCCGGCGGGCTTCGGCTCGCCGGAAGCAGCATCGGCCGGCGCGGATTTCGCCGCCGCCTTGGCCTTCGCGACCGCTGCCTCGGCCGCCTTTTCGGCATCCTCGGCCTCGCGCCTCGCCTTGGCCATCTGGTAGAGCTGGTATTCGCTCGGGTGCGGGTCGGTCACGAACATGCTTCCGACTTCCTCGCCCTTGGCGGCCCGCTGGGCCATCTCGACCGCGGTCAGAGCGGCGCCGATGAGGTTTATTCCCGCCATCGTGCAGGGCGCGGGCCCCGCGGTGCAATCCGGAATGGGCTTCCCGCCGGGCCTTGTCGGCCGACCGGCGCTATGCGTCTCGCGCCTCGCTTCCATGACATCGGGATTGAGGCGATAGCCCTGCGGCCGCTGCGTGCAGATGACGATGGTTCGTCCATCCGCGCTCGGCTCCGAACATTGGTCGGAACTGGTCGCAGGCGCCCGCTCCGCTCCCGCCTGCGTCGGTTGCTGCGGCGCTGCCGGCTGCTGGGGTGCCGCCGATTGCTGCGGTGACGCCGATTGCGTGGCCTGGGCCGGGCCGTCGGCAAGTCCCACGAGCACAACTGACAGGACAGCGAGCATGAACTCACCTTTCTCCCGGTCTGCTTGCACTACCATGAACCGGCAATGTCGCGAAGCGGGGCCTGCCGGTCACCCGCCGCTCCGGAAGCTCAGTCGATGAGCGGCATCAGTGATGAAACTCTCGCTCGGCCTTTTGAAACCAGCCTTTGGGAGCAACGCCCAGCTGCTTTTCAACGACAACGGCGCTCTTGGGCAGCGGGCGAGACCTGGGAATCGCGATCACCATGATCGCAACGGCAAGGACTCCAAGAAGGCCGATGAGGGCGAGGAACGGGATGGTTGAAAGCAGGAGCTGGGGGGATTCGGGCTCGGTCCGGTCCCGAATCCGCCATCGGCGCCGAAACGTCCGTTTCCGCGCCATTGCCCCGAGATAATCCTCGGCGCGGGTCCACTTGCTATCCGTCAGCCCCTGGCGCTTCATGTTTCCAAGTTGAGCGCTTTCCAGCCTGTTCTCAATAACCTCGGCTACCGACTGGCGCTTATTTCTTGCGTGGCACCGTGAGGGTCGCGAGGGTCTTCTCGCCGCATTTCACGTTGACGCTCGTCACGCCCTCGCTGCCTTCGATCGTCTGGCTCACTTCCCACCAATTGTCGGGCGAGGCGTAGCCGGTGTCGTTCTGGCCGATGGTCGGGGCAATGTCCGCGCTCGTTCCGCTGACGGTCGCTGGCGAGAGCAGGGCCTTGTAGCGCGGGTCCTCGCGGTACGCCTTTCCGCTGACGACCACCTTTCCGTCCTTGTCGACCTTCGCCTTCCAATCCTTCGTTTCGGAATCCTTGAAGAAGCAATAGGCAGGCCTCGGCTTCTCGCTCGCGGCGCTGTTTGCCGCCGAATTGTCCGTCTCGCCTTTGTCCGAAGACTGGTTGCACGAAGCGAGGCTGATTGCCGCGCCGAACAGGATCATGGTCTTGAGCATGTCTCTTGGCTCCCCTCCGCTTCCATTGGAGCGAAAGGGAGTGCCGGGATCAAGACCGTCGGTTGCCTAACCGATGGGCTGGCCGCTCTGCTCCTGTTCGAACAGGTCCGCGACGACGTCGGCGCGAGCCGTCAGCCGCACCTTGTCTCCCTCGACCTCGGCGACAAGGCCGCGCGGGATATAGTGATGCTCATCCTCGTGGCCGATCCCGCTGTCGGCGCGGATCAGCTTGATTCGGTTGTCCTCGACCCGGTCGACGGTCCCGAGATGAACGCCGTCGGCGCCGATCACTTCCATATGCTCGCGAATGTCTTCAAAGCCGCTCATGGGTTTTCGCTCCTCTTGCTCGTCCTCCAACGCTTCGAGGAGGCAATGGGATGCACTGGTTCTTCCCCGGCTACGCTTGTTTCGGGCACGCCTCGTCGGGAGCTCGCAGCTTGTGAGCCCGGGCCCCTCGCCCTAAGTCGGGCGCATGCCAGACGTTCGCGCCACGACGCTTCCCGACGCCGCCACGCCCCCCGAAGCACCGCCTTCGCCGACCCACGTCGCCATCAGGCGCGAGGATTACCTGCCGCCGGACTGGCTCGTTCCCGAGCTCAGCCTCGATTTCGACCTCGATCCCGAGACGACCAGGGTGCGGGCGACCCTGGAGATCGTGCGCAACGGCGAGCATGGGCGCCCGCTTCGGCTCGACGGCGAGGACCTCGAGCTCGTGTCGGTCACCGTCGACGGACGAGCGGCGAGCTACCGCAAGGAAGCAGATCAGCTCGTGGTCGAGATCCCGGGCGAGCGCGCGACGGTCGAAACCCAAGTCGAGATCCATCCCGCCGCCAACACCAAGCTCATGGGGCTCTATGCTTCGGGTGGAATACTCTGCACCCAGTGCGAGGCGGAGGGCTTTCGAAGGATCACCTTCTTCCCCGACCGGCCCGACGTCCTGTCGAAATACCGGGTCCGGATGAAGGCCGACCGCGAACGTTTTCCAGTGCTGCTTTCGAACGGCAATCGCATGGCCGCGGGCGAGAGCGGCAACGGCATTCACTGGGCGGAATGGGAAGACCCCTTCCCCAAGCCCTGCTACCTTTTTGCGCTCGTCGCGGGCGACCTCAAGGCGAACCGGGACAGCTTCACGACGATGAGCGGGAGAAATGTCGATCTCGCCATCTGGGTGCGCGAGGCCGACCTTCCCAAGACCCAGCACGCGATGGACAGCCTGAAGCTCGCGATGGCGTGGGACGAGAAGGTCTACGGCCGCGAATACGACCTCGACCAGTTCAACATCGTCGCCGTCTCCGACTTCAACATGGGGGCGATGGAGAACAAGAGCCTCAACATCTTCAATTCGGCCTATGTCCTCGCCGACCAGGACACCGCGACCGACGCCGATTTCGACAATATCGCGCGGGTCGTCGCTCATGAATATTTCCACAACTGGTCGGGCGACCGAGTGACCTGCCGCGACTGGTTCCAGCTGAGCCTCAAGGAAGGCTTCACGGTCTTTCGCGACCAGAGTTTCTCGGCCGATGTCGGGAGCGCTCCCGTCAAGCGCATCGATGACGTAAGGGTCCTTCGCGCAGTCCAGTTCCCGGAAGACCAGGGCCCGCTCGCCCACCCGGTCCGGCCCGACAGCTATATCGAGATTTCGAACTTCTATACCGCGACCGTCTACAACAAGGGCGCGGAAGTCATCCGGATGTTCCATACGCTCCTCGGACCCGAGAAATTCCGGGCGGGCACGGACCTCTATTTCGAGCGCAACGACGGGAAAGCCGCGACCTGCGACGACTTCGTCGCGGCGCTCGAGGAAGGAAGCGCCGTCGATCTCACCCCCTTCAAGATCTGGTACAGCCAGGCCGGCACTCCGAAGGTCCGGGCCCGGATCGAGCACGATCCCGAAACGAAGACCGCCACTCTTCACCTCGAGCAGCGCGTCGACCCGACTCCTGGCCAACCGGTCAAGAAGCCGATGCCCATCCCGCTCCGGACCGCGCTCATCGGGAGCGAGACGGGCCACGAGATCTGCCCCGAACGGCTGGTCGTCCTTGACCAGCCGAGCCAGATCGTCACGTTCGAGAATGTCTCCGAGGTTCCGCTTCTCTCGATCAACCGGGGATTTTCCGCCCCGGTCATCGTCGAGGCCGACCGTCCGACCGGTGAGCTCGAGCGCCTGGCTCAGGCCGATACCGACCCGTTCGCGCGCTATGAGGCGATGCAGGAACTCGCGATGCGGGCGCTCACCGCGGGCGCGCGCGGCGAGGACGTCGACCTCGAGCCCGTCGTCCGGACGATCGCCGCGACGCTGAAATCCAACTCGCTCGACCCGGCCTTCAAGGCGGAGGCAATCCTCCTTCCGAGCGAGAGCCTGGTCGCGGACCGGATGGACGTCGTCGACCCGGATGCGATCCACGAGGCGCGCGAACAGCTCCGAAAGGCGATCGGGTCGGCGCTCCATGGCGAGCTTCTCGCCGCCCATCGAAGCGATGGCGCTTCGGGGGACGATCTCAGTCCGCGGGCGAAGGGCATCAGGAGGCTTCGAACCGTTGCTCTTGGTCTCATCGCCGCGGCCCACGAGCCTGAAGCCGCGGCGCTCGCCAAGGCGCAGTTCGACCGCGCCGACAACATGACGGACCGCCAGGGTGCGCTCGGAGTGCTCGTATCGAGCCATGCGAAGGAGCGGGCCGAGGCGCTCGATGCCTTCTACGAGCGCTTCCACGATGATCCGCTGGTGCTCGACAAATGGTTCGCACTCCAGGCCGCGGCTCAGCGCAGCGACACGGTCGACGAGGTCCTGAAGCTCTCGGCGCACCCCGACTTCCACATCACCAACCCCAACCGGCTCCGCTCGCTGGTCGGGACGTTCGGAGCGAACCACTGGGCATTCCATTCGGCGGACGGCCGGGGATACGCCTTCCTTGCCGACATGATCATCGCTGCCGACCGGCTCAATCCGCAGGTCGCGGCCCGGCTCGTTCCCCCGCTCGGCCGCTGGCGCCGGTTCGAGCCGAGGCGAGCGGCGATGATGCGCGACGCGCTGGAACGGGTGGCCGCAACTCCAGGGCTATCGAAGGATGTCTACGAACAGGTAACGAAGTCGCTGGTTTAGGCTATCCGCCGATCCACTGGGCGACTTCGGTCGCGACCTGGTTTGCTGCACGGTTGAGTGCGGGCCCGACGCTGGCGCCGCTCCCGTCGGCAGGGACGCTGGCGACGAAACGGCGCGACTGGACGTCCCCTCCGCTCGTGCTCAGGGTCGCGTCATAGGCGACCTCGACCTGGCCGGTCTGGGCATCGTAGCCGAACCGCTCGAGTTCACCCCGAAGAACCACTCCCGGGTCGATCCCCGTCTGGTTGGGATTGAGGACGACGCGGTTGGTCGTCCTTCGAACGGTCTCTTCGACGAGGTTCTGGAACAGCTTGTCGGGCGTATCGACCCACTGCAGGTTCGTCACATACTGGACGTCGGTCGAGGACACCTGGACCGGCACCCGGATGGTCCTCAGCTCGTTCGAGATCACCGGCGTCTCGATCGTCACGGCCTGGCTCGCGGCTGCGCTTCGGGTCATCGCACCGGGGTCGGCGGCCTCGGGCGTCAGGGTCTGGAGGACCACGGGGGCCTTGCTTCCGCCTCCCGTCAGCGAGCTCAGCGAGCAGCCGGCAAGCGCCGCTGCGGCAATGACGGGAGCGAGATTACGCAGGCGCTTCATTGGCGTTTCCCAGGCTTGTAGTCAGGCAGCTTCTGCGGGCCCAGCGCCCCGCCGATCCCCTGCCGGTTGATTCGATCGGAGACCTGCTGGAGCGACTGGGTCAGTTCGCGCATGTCGCGCACCAGCCGGTTGGCTTCGGGCAAGGTCGACTTGCTGAAATTCTGGACTCCCGGCCGGGCATCGCCGACCATCGCATTGAGATTGTCCGCGGCCTGCCGCGCCGAGACGATCGCCTGGTTGAGGTTGGCGACCGCCTCCCGGCCCTGCCCGTTCACGATGTTGTTGGCGTTGCTCGAGAGCGCCGCGATGTTGTTCGCGGCGATCGCCGCATTATGCGCCGCAACCCGGGCTTCCTGGAGCGTCTGCGCCATCGCCGGGGCATTCTTCCTGATGACCGCCGTCGTCGCGTCGATATTCTCGAGGATGTCCGAGATCGAGTTCTGGTTCTTGTCGTTCAGAAGCTCGGTCAGGCGCTCGGTCAGGCGCTGGATGCGCGCAAGGAGTTCCGGCGCGCTGTTGAGGAGAGCGCTGAGCCCGCTCGCGCTCGCCGGGATCACCGGGCAACCCTGCGGGCCCATCTGGGTGATCGGCGGGCGGCCGCGCTCGGCCCCGTTCAGCTGGATCTCGTTGGCGCCTGCAAGACTGATGCTGTGGATCTCGGCGGTCGTACCCTCGAGCACGGGGGTCTGCTGGTCGACCTCGATCCGGACCCAGACGAACTCGGGACGATTGGGAAGGAGCGAGATCTTGCTGACCTGCCCGACGGGGACGCCCGAGAAGCTGACGTTCGAACCCTTCGCGATCCCGCCGACGGCGGGAAAGTAGATGTCATAGCATTTGGTGCTCTTGCCCGAGAGGCCCGCGAGCCAGACGATGAAGAGCAATGTGCCGATGAGCAGCGCCACGGTGACGGCGCCGACCATGATGTAATTCGACCGGGTCTCCATCTAGGCTACCACCTCATGCTCGTAGCTAGCGGCAGCAGCGCGCCCCCGCGGTCCGTTGAAATACTCTTGTATCCAAGGATGATCCAAAGCCAATAGTTCCGGTATCGTTCCGACCGCAACGACCTTCTTGTCGGCAAGCACCGCGATCCGGTCACAGATGGCATGAAGCGTGTCGAGGTCGTGAGTGATCAGGAACACGGTAAGGTCGAGCCGCTCCTGGAGCGACTTGATCAGCTCGTCGAAGGCCGAAGCAGCGATCGGGTCGAGGCCCGCGGTCGGCTCGTCGAGGAAGAGGAGTTCAGGGTCGAGCGCCAGCGCCCGAGCGAGGCCTGCACGCTTCACCATGCCGCCCGAGAGCTCGGACGGATATTTGGGACCGGCATCGGGCGGAAGGCCACCCATTGCGATCTTGAACGAGGCGATCTCGTCGAGGAGCGGCGGCTTGATGTAGGGAAAATATTCCCGGATCGGCACTTCGACGTTCTCGGCGACCGTCAGTGTCGAGAACAGCGCGCCGTTCTGGAACAGGATGCCCCAGCGGCGACGGATGTTCTTCGCCTCGTCCTCGTCGCGACCGATCATGTTCTCGCCGAGGACTTCGATCTCTCCCGAGTCCGGCGTCTGGAGACCGATGATCGACCTCAGGAGCACCGACTTGCCGGTTCCCGACCCGCCGACCACGCCGATGATCTCGCCGCGGCAGACGGTGAGACTAAGATTCTCGTGGATCACCTGCTCGCCGAAGCTGTTGCGAAGGTTCCTCACCTCGATGACCGGCTTGCAGCCCTCGGGCACCGTCGCTGGGTCGAGCTTCTTGGGGACGACCGTCATATCCAACCGATGTTCGAGAAGAAGACCGCGAACACGGCGTCGAGCACGATCACGAGGAAGATCGACTGGACCACGGCGGTCGTCGTGCGGGTGCCAACCTCTTCGCTGTTGCCCTCGACCAGCATGCCCTGGAAGCACCCTGCAAGGGCGATGATGAAACCGAACACCGGCGCCTTGATGAGTCCGACCCAGAGGTCGGTGAGCGGGATCACTTCCTGGAGCCGCTGGATGTAGGTGATCGGCGGGATCTCGAGCGAGAGCCAGACGAAGACTCCGCCGCCAAGGAGCGCCATGAGCATCGCCCAGAAGGAGAGCAGCGGCATCATCGCGACCGCCGCCATGATCCTCGGAAGGACGAGCGCCTCGATCGGCGAGACCCCGATCGTGCGCATCGCGTCGATCTCTTCGGTGATCTTCATCGTTCCGAGCTGCGCCGCGAAGGCCGAGCCCGAACGGCCCGCGACCATGATCGCGGTCATCAGCGTTCCAAGCTCGCGCGCCGTGATTCGGCCGATGAGGTTGATCGTGTAGACCTGCGCCCCGAACTGCGCGAGCTGGACGGAGCCCTGCTGGGCGATGACGATCCCGATGAGGAAGCTCATGAGGCCGATGATCCCGAGCGCCCGAACTCCGACCACGTCGAAGCGCTGGATCACTGCATTGGCCCGGAAGCGCTTCGGCCGACGGATGACGTTGGCGGCGGCGATCAGGGTCGCTCCGAAGAATCCGAGCAGGCCGACCAGCGTCGCGCCCGTCTCGACGACCCATTCGCCGAGCTCGCGCAGGACACGCACCGCTCCGCCAGGCTCCTCGGGAGTGACCCGCGCCGGCTTGTCGAACTCGCCGACCTGCTTCAGCAGGCTGACCTCGTCGTGGCTGGCGCCAACCACCTTCGCGCCGCGATCGCGCACTGCGCGGTAGATGAGCCAGGCGCCGACCGTGTCCATCCGGTTGATCTCGGAGAGATCGATGGTCAGCGGATCGGGCATCGCCGCGATCTCGCGCTCGGTCGTCGCCGCGCGCGTGATCGTGATCGCACCCGCGACCCGGTACACCGAGCCGCGCGGATGTTGCCCCTCTTGCCCTTCAAGCTCGGCCATCGGTCACGAGTGATGCGCGATTAACGCTACAGGGGCAAGTCGGGTGATAACCAACCCCCTTCCCCGGCGTTCCCCCCGTCTCTATGCCGCCCCCCGATGGCAAGCGAAGCCCCCCTCCTGTTCGTCCCCGTCGGCACCAACGCCGCGCGCCCGTTCGGGATCGATGCGAGGGACCGTGCCTGCCGCCTCGCCTCCAACGCCGGTCTCGAATGCGCCGAGGAGCCCGAGGCAGGCCGGGCCATGCTCCTTGCCAGCATGCGCTACGCCTGGGATCCCGCCTGGCTGAAGGCGATGCGCGCACGTCCAGGGACGATGCTGACGCTCGCGGGCGAGCCGGTCATGGTCCATGTGCCGCTTCATTCGAACCTCGCCGCTGCGGTGGCAGGTCTCGAGGATCACCGACCCGTCGAGGGCTACGAGCTTCTTCCCGCCGAAACCGCCGAGCTCAGCTATGCCGAGCTCAGGAAGCGCGAACGCCCGTTCGTGCTCGAGCTCGACCCCTCAGACCCGGAAAAGGTGGAACGCGCCGCCTATGACGCAGCCTACAAGGGCGTCACCGATGTCCTCACCCTTTATCTCTGGAGAAGACCCGCCTTCTACCTGACCCGATGGGCGGCAAGAGCAGGGGTGAAGCCCAATTTCGTGACGCTCGTCGGGGCAATCCTTTGCGTCCTTGCCTTCTTCCTCTTCTGGCGCGGAGAATATTGGTGGGGCATCCTCTCGGGCTTCATCTTCATGGTCCTCGACACGGTCGACGGGAAGCTCGCCCGGGTGACCGGGGCCTCGTCCAAGTGGGGCGAGGTGTTCGACCACGGGATCGACCTCGTGCACCCGCCCTTCTGGTACTGGGCATGGGAGCATGGGCTCGCCCAATATGGACGCCCGCTCGAACCGGTGTTCGCGACCATGGTCCTCTCGACGATCGTCGGCGGCTACATTGCCCAGCGGGTCATCGAGGGCATCTTCATCAAGCGGCTGAAGCTTGAAATCCATGTCTGGAGGCCGATCGACAGCAAGTTCCGGCTGATTACCGCCCGAAGGAACCCGAACATGGTGATCCTCGCGGGCGCGCTCGTATTTCGCCGGCCGGACCTCGGCCTCGAGCTCGTCGCCTGGTGGACCCTCGCGAGCCTCATCTTCCACGCGGTGCGGCTCGCCCAGGCGAACGAACGGGCAGCGCGCGGCGAAAAGATCCGTTCCTGGCTCGAGACATGAGCTTCACCGGAATCGTGCTTGCGGGGTCGCGTCCCTCACGCGACGCCTTCGCCGAAGCATTCGGCACGGACTTGAAGGCCCTGATCGAGGTCGGCGGCGAGGCGATGGTCCGAAGGCCGGTAAAAGCGCTCCTTGCGAGCGCAAGCATCGGCAAGGTCCTCGTCCTCGGCCAGGAACCGGGCCGGCTTGCGGCGGTCCTCCCCGACGATCCGAGGATCGAGACCCGCGAATCGAAGGGAACGATCGCCGAGACCATTCTCGAACTCCTCTCCGATAGCTCGATCGAGTGGCCGGTCCTCGTCACCACCGCCGATCATGCGCTGCTCGACAGCGCGACGGTCGACGAGTTCTGCACCGCTTCGAAAGGCGCCGGTATCGCGATCGGCGTCGTCGAGCGCGAGACTCTCATCCGCCGGTTCCCCGGGGCGAAGCGCACGTGGCTGAGGTTTCGTGGGGGCGCCTATACCGGCGCGAACCTCTTCGCCCTCGCGTCCCCGGCGGTCGCCCCGGCGGTCGAGCTGTGGCGCTCGGTCGAGCAGGACCGGAAGAAGGCGTTGCGCATCGTCTCGATCCTCGGGCCGCACGTCCTCGTCGCGGTTGCCCTTCGTCTCGTCAGCCTCGATGCGGTGCTCGCCCAGCTGGGCGCACGGCTCGGGCTCTCGATCAGGGCGGTGAGGCTCGCCAATCCCCTCGCCGGAATCGACGTCGACAAGGCCGACGACCACGCCCTCGCCGAAGCCATCATCGCGGGCAAGGCATGAGCGACCTTGCGATCTACGACATGGACCGGACGGTGACGAAGCGCCCGACCTATACGCCGTTCCTCCTTCACTGCGCGATCCGACGGGCGCCCTGGCGCCTCCTCTTCCTCCCGCTCGTCCTCCTCTCGATGCTCGCTTACGTTTCTCGCCTGATCGACCGAGGAAGGCTGAAGGAGATCAACCATCAACTCCTCCTTGGTGGAAGGATCCACCCGGCCGAGCTCAAGCCGCTCGTCGAGAGCTTCGCCGAGCGCCAGGTCCTGGCCAACATCCGCCCCGGAGCACTGAAGGCGATCGCCCGCGACAAGGCGCAAAACCGGCGGGTCGTGCTCGCGACCGCCTCCTACCGCCTCTACGCCGACGCGATCGCCGAGCGGCTCGGCTTTGACGACGTCATCGGAACGGGTTCGGTGATCGGCCTCGATGATCGAGTGCACTCGAAGATCGCCGGCGAGAATTGTTATGGCCCCGCCAAGATGCGGATGATCTCGGACTGGGTCGAGAAATCGGGCCTTAAGGACGCGCACGGCCACGTCCGCTTCTATTCGGACCATGTTTCCGACCAGCCGGCCTTCGAATGGGCCGACGAGCCCGTCGCCGTGAATCCCCACGGCAGGCTTCGCCGCCTCGCCCTGGCCCGGGGCTGGCTGATCGAAGACTGGGGCTAGGGGAAGGGCCTTCAGCCCATCCCGTGCGCTGCCGGGATCGGCGAGGCCGGTCCTTCCGGCATGGCGAGAAGCGTTTCCTCGCCCTCCCCTGCCTCGAAGCGCGCGAGCAAGGCCTCGGGATCGTACATCACGCCTACGGGATTGTCGGCGAAAGCGGCTGTCCTCATCAGCGCGGTCGCTTCTTCGACCGTCCCGATGTCGATCTGGAACTCCATCCGGTTGCCGTCCGGGTCCGCGTAATAGAGCGAGAGCGTGGTCCCGTGGTGGACCGGCCAGTAAGGGGTGATCCCGGCGCGCTTCAGGCGCGCGTACGTGTCCAAGAGGTCGGCGATATTGGCAT
>DASZYL010000024.1:0-10077 GCA_035545385.1 Sphingomicrobium sp.
CTTCGACGACTTCTTCAGCGCGTCAGCGCTCCCCAATTTCGGAAGCGGAGCGGCTGGCTGGCCAAGCGTCGAGGTCGACGAGGATGACAAGGAGGTTCGGGTCAGTGTCGAACTGCCCGGCCTCACCGAGAAGGACGTCGATGTCCTGCTCGATAATGGAGCGCTGACAATCCGTGGCGTGAAGAAAGGCGAGAAGACCGAGGGAGCCTATTCGGAGCGATGGTATGGTCGTTTCGAACGGCGGATCCCAATGACTTCGCCCGTGGATGAGGGGCGTTCCAGGGCTGACTTCCAGAATGGAGTCCTGACGGTCACCCTTCCAAAACTCGAAGGTGCCGAAAGTCGGAAGCGCATTCCGATCAACCAGGAAACCCGTCACTAAGCGAGCGTCATCGCGGGCCCGGGGAATTCGTCCCAGGGCCCGCTGTCATTTGAACCTTTCCAGGAGTCCGAAGTCCGGGGAGCCGGCTCGGCGAGACTGGACTGACGCCAGCTCTGATGAAGAGCTACTCGAGGACGACCGGCCCCTGGAGAGGGTCGCCCGGGCCATGTTCGGCGACTGGCATTCCGGTCACTTTCGCAACAATCACCCTTCGCGGCGGTTCTCCCGGGCAATGGTAGAGCATTCTTCCCGAACGGCTGTCATCGCGGCCCTCATCGGGAATCTTCTCATTGCCGTCACCAAGGCAATTGCTGCGGGCGTTTCCGGAAGCTCCGCGATGCTCAGCGAATCGGTCCATTCGCTCGTCGACAGCGGCAATGAGGTGCTTCTTCTCTATGGCCAGCACCGCGCCTCGAAGCCACCCGACCGGCTCCATCCCTGGGGATACGGCCGCGAGCTCTACTTCTGGTCATTTGTGGTCGCGTTGCTGATCTTTGCGCTCGGCGCCGGGGTGTCGATGTACGAAGGCATCGTCCACATCCGTCATCCCGAGCCGATCACCGACCCCATGGTCAATTATGCCGTCTACGCGGCGGCGGCGGTCTTCGAGGGAGTGAGCTGGTGGTTCGGCTGGAACGCTTTCAAGCGCGTCAGCGGCAACCGGCCGATCCTCGCCGCAGTGGAGGCCAGCAAGGATCCGCCGAGCTTCATGATCCTGTTCGAGGACAGTGCGGCCCTGGCCGGACTCTTCATTGCTGCGATCGCGACCGCGCTCAGCGTTCACTTCGCTTCGCCCTGGATCGATGGTGCGGGATCGATCCTCATCGGCCTCGTCCTGGCTGGCGTCGCGGTGCTTCTGGCGCGTGAGAGCAAGGACCTCCTCATCGGCGAACGGGCAATGCCGGAACTCAGCAAGTCCATTCGCGACATGGCCGAGCGCGAACCCGGCGTGGTTCGGGTCGAGGGCATTCTCACGAGCCAGGTTGGGCCCAACCAGGTGGTCGCTATCGTCGGAGTTGAATTCGAGGACGACCTTCGAACGCCCGACATCGAGCGGGCGATCGGTCACATCGAGACCGAATTGCGCAAGAAACACCCTGAGCTATTCAAGGTCCTCGTTCGTCCGCAGCCCGATGGATATCAGGCCGAGACAAGCCTGCTCGACGTTGGGCCGGACTGATGGGGGATATCGAATGGCGCTATACGGTATGGGCGGGTTCGAGCCGCAGATTGGCGAGGGCGCCTGGGTCGCTCCTTCGGCCGACCTGATCGGCAATGTCCGGCTCGGCCCGAGGGCAAGCATATGGTTCGGGGCCGTCCTTCGCGGCGACAATACGCCGCTCGACCTCGGCGAAGAGACGAACTTCCAGGACGGGGCGATCGGGCATAGCGATCAAGGCTTTCCGCTGACGATCGGTGCCCGGGTGACCGTCGGTCACCAGGCCATCCTTCACGGCTGCATGATTGCCGACGACTGCCTCATCGGAATGGGAGCGCGCATCCTCAATGGCGCAGTGATCGAGGCCAATTGCATCGTCGGCGCTGGAGCATTGATCACCGAGGGAAAAAGGATCGAGAGCGGCAGCCTCGTCGTCGGCTCACCGGCACGCGTGCTCCGAAAGCTGGCCGACAGCGAGCGCGAGGCGCTCCGGATCTCCGCGGCGCATTACGCCGAGAAGGCGAGGCGTTATTCCGAGGAGCTCAGGGCCGTTTGACGGGCGGGCAATATCTGTTTCGGTCGGGGTTTCTGAGCCGCGCATCGAGATAATAGCCAAGAAGTCCGTCGACGGACTGGCTGCCAAGGGGCGCGAGAAAGGGTGCCGCATCCCGCTTCCACGCGGCAATGCATTCGTCCTTGGTTCCCCTGCAGTCGACGAAATGGGTGAAGGCGATGCGCCATTTTCGAAATTGGGCGCGGTTCATCACGTCTCCGTGGCCGGGGACAAGCGAGGTGAATGGTATTGCTTCGATCCTGTCGAGCGCTCTTTTCCACCCGGCAACGCAGGCGGTATCGAGAAATGGCGCAAAGGCGGTGACGAGGTCGCCTGCGAAGACGGTTCTCGTCCTCGGGTCATAGACCCAGACGTCGCCTTCGGTCGCAGCGTAGCTCGCGAGATTGATGTCGAGCGCTCGCCCCGCGATCACTCGCCTCCCGCTCCTTGTCACCGGGTCACTCGGAACGAGATCGGCCCGGTCGTCCATCGCCGCGAAATCGGCCCGAATGTCGGATTCGACGTCGGCCGGCGCTTTCCCGCCTGCCAGATACTCCTCCGCACCCTCGCGGCTATCCTTGAGGAAGCCGTTGAGAGCCCCAAGAACAGCGTTCGACGCGATGATCCGCACATTGGGAAAGGCGGCACGGATCTCCTGGTTTCCTCCCGTATGGTCGAGGTGCCAGTGGGTGTTGATGATCGCGGCGATTGGCTTTCCCAGCGACTTCGCGGCTGCGAGTATCTTCTCCTGCTGCCGATCGTGACGGCCCGTATCGATCACGATGACGCCTTCGGGCGCATCGAGAATGATGCTGTTGCCGTCGGGCTGGCGCCCTTTCTCGAACGTTCCCGGGATGAGCAGATAGGGTTGCCGCGCGAGAGCGGCCGAAGCGCACGGCAGGGCCGCCATGAATGCAATTGCACTGACGATCCGCATCGGGCCGTCTCCATCCCCCTTATGGACGTGAGACGAATTAGCGGGTTTTCGGAGCGAAACGGGCGAATGATCGTCGATCGCCAGCCAGGGCTCGACGAGCCGTCAGGATTTTTCCCGGTGGAGGGTCAGTAAACCCGTTTCTTCGGCTTGATGTAGGCGATGTCGTCGGTCAGCGTGAACTCGTGGACCGGGCGATAGTCGATCCTGACCTCGCCGCCCTTGCCGCCCCAGCCGTCGAACCAGGCGACCGTGTGCTTCATCCAGTTCTTGTCGTCCCGCTCGGGGTAATCCTCCTGCATGTGCGCCCCGCGGCTCTCCTTGCGGTTCTCGGCGCAATGCATGGTGACGACGGCCTGCGCGAGGAGGTTGTCGAGCTCCAGGGTCTCGATGAGATCGCTGTTCCAGATAAGGCTGCGGTCGGTGACGTGGACGTCGGCCATGCGCTTGTAGACCTGGTCGATCTTCGAAACGCCCTCGCTCAGCGTGCGGTCAGTTCGGAAGACCGAGCAATCCGCTTGCATCGTCCTCTGCATGTCGAGCCTGATCTCCGCGGTCGGGCTGCCGCCCTCGGCATGCCGGAACTTGTCGAGGCGGGTCAGTGCGAGCTCGGCCGCATCGTCGCGGAGCGGTTCGAGAAGGGCTCCCTTCTTCACCACTTCGTTGAGACGGATGCCAGCGGCACGTCCAAAGACGACGAGATCGATGAGGCTGTTGGAGCCCAGCCGGTTCGCGCCGTGGACACTGACACAGGCGGCCTCTCCGACGGCAAAGAGGCCCGGGACGACGGCGTCGGGATTGCCGTCCTTCAGAGTCACGACCTCGCCATGGTAGTTCGTCGGGATCCCTCCCATCGAATAATGGACGGTAGGCGCAACCGGGATCGGCTCGCGGGTAAGGTCGACGCCAGCGAAGGTCTTGGCGGTCTCGGTGATCCCCGGGAGCCGCTCGTGAAGGATCTTGGGGTCGATATGATCGAGGTGAAGGAAGATGTGGTCCTTGTGCTCGCCCACTCCGCGGCCCTCGCGGATTTCCATCGCTTCGGCCCGCGACACGACATCACGGCTTGCTAGGTCCTTGGCGCTGGGAGCGTAGCGTTCCATGAACCGCTCGCCCTCGCTGTTGGTGAGATAGCCGCCCTCGCCCCTCGCGCCCTCGGTGATGAGCACTCCCGCGCCGTAGATGCCGGTCGGGTGGAATTGCACGAACTCCATGTCCTGGAGCGCAAGCCCGGCGCGAAGCACCATTCCATTGCCATCGCCGGTGCAGGTGTGAGCCGACGTCGAGGTGAAATAGATGCGCCCATAGCCGCCGGTCGCAAGGACCACGGCCTGGCTTCGGAACCGGTGGATCGAGCCGTCGTCGAGATTGATTGCAACGACGCCGCGACAGACTCCGTCCTGCATGATGAGGTCGATCGCGAAATATTCGATGAAGAAGTCGGCGTCATGCTTGAGGCTCTGCGAATAGAGCGTGTGGAGCATGGCGTGGCCGGTCCGGTCGGCAGCCGCGCAGGTGCGCTGGGCAGGCGGTCCCTCGCCCATGTTCTGGGTCATTCCGCCGAAGGCGCGCTGGTAGATCTTTCCCTCGGCCGTTCGGCTGAACGGCAGGCCCATGTGCTCGAGCTCGACCACCGCGGCCGGCGCCTCGCGGCACATATATTCGATGGCGTCCTGGTCTCCCAGCCAGTCCGAGCCCTTCACGGTATCGTACATGTGCCAGGTCCAATGGTCCGGGCCCATGTTGCCGAGGCTCGCCGCGATGCCGCCCTGGGCGGCAACGGTATGGCTTCTCGTCGGGAAGACCTTGGTGATGCAGGCCGTCTTCAGCCCGTGTTCGGCCGCTCCCATGGTCGCCCGGAGGCCCGAGCCTCCTGCGCCCACGACGATGACGTCATAGCTATGGTCGACGATCTTGTATGCGCTCACGAGGCCGCTCCGAAGGAAAGAGTCGCAAGCGCATAGAGCGCGATCGCCGCGCCGCCGACGGCTGCGAACAGCAGCAAGGTGTTGATCACGAAATTGGCGCCGGGCTCGTGAACGTAGTCGTCGACGAACACCTTCATTCCGTCGAGGGCATGCTTGAAACCGACGATGACGAACAACGCCATCGGGATCGCTCCCGTCGGCGCCTTCAGCCATTCGACGAGGGTCTGGGGGTCGAGGCCTGGAAGCAGCAGCAGCGAGGCGATGAACCAGCTGCCGAGAAGAAGCAGGGCGATGCTCGTGACCCGCTCGGTCAGCCAGTGCTCGCCGCCTTCCAGCGCGGAGCCGAGGCCGCGCGCCTTGCCAAGTGGAGTGGAGCTGTCGCCGAGGCTCATTTCACAAATCCCAGGAGGAAGGCCCAGAGGAGGACCGTCAGAACCAGCGATCCAATGATGGTGAGGATCGCAAAGAGCTTGTTCACTCGAAGCTCGAACGCGGCGCCGGTATCGGTCGCGAGATGGCGGATGCCCGAGAGCAAATGCTGGAAGAAGCTCCAGGTCAGGCCGGCAAGGACGATGAGGCCGATCGGACTGAGCGCCAGCCTGGCGAAGGTCGCATAGGCCTCCGGTCCCTCGGCAAGGGACATGAGCCACCACGCAAGGATCGCAAGCCCCGCGAGGCTGAGGGCGATCCCGGTTGCCCTGTGGAGTATTGAAACGACCATATGGGGCCCCCAGCGCCAGATCGTGAGGTGCGGGGACAGCGGGCGAGGTCTCGTGCTTGCCATGGTCCCGCCGCTTAGGGCGCGGGTCCAAAGGGCGCAAGTTTCGGCCGGTCCCCTAACCCCGTCTTAACCATTCGCGGCGCAAGAGCGGCTGCAAATCACGGGGCTACGCGATTGTGGAGAGCGGACGAATGAGTGGCGATACTGGGCAGCTGCAGCGCCTTACCGACCAGCAGGTGAGCGCAAGGCTCACTGCATATAATGCCGGCGGATCGCTCGATCGGGACCTTGAGCTCCTGCGCGAGAAGGCAGGCGACCTGATCGAGGCCGAGGTCCGCGAGCAGTTCGGCAACGAAGCCGCGACGAGGGTGAAGGCCCATTATTCGGGCAAGGTCGATCCGGTCTGGATCCAGGATGTCGCGGAATATGGCCGTCGAATCTTCCGCGAGAAGACCTCCGTTCCCCAATATATCGCTGCCCGCGACCAGCTGGTCACTCGTGTCCTCGAGGGCATGTTCGACCGGTTTGGCAACGACCAGCGCGAGCTCAGCGCCTGCGTTTGCGCCTTCCAGCGGCTGACCGCCATCGAGACTGACATCATCCTCGCCCAGGTCTCTCTGCTCGAGGCCATCGAGGCCGCCGACCAGCGTGGTCGCGAGAGCGAGCAGTTCGAGCGCCGGGTCGCCGACCTTGTCCGGGCAAGCACCGAGCAATCGAAGGCGCTGACCGAGCGCACCCGGGCGACCTCCGCCTCGGCGCGAGGGATGCTCGGCAAGACCAGCGAAGTCGCCGCTGCCGCTGAACAGTCCGCCGTCGCAATGCGCGAGGCGGCCCAGACCGCAGCGGGCCTCATCCGGGCGATCGAGGATGCCCGTGCCGAAGTCGAGGTGGCGGCGGGTGTTGCAACCCGCGCCGGCGACCAGGCTTCGCAGGCAGTGAAGGTCAGCCAGGCCCTGTCCGCTCACGTCGAAGCGATCGAATCGATCCTCAGCCTGATCCGCGACATTGCGGGCCAGACGAACCTCCTTGCCCTCAACGCCACGATCGAGGCGGCACGGGCAGGGGACGCCGGCCGCGGCTTCGCCGTCGTCGCGCAGGAGGTTAAGAGCCTCGCGTCGCAGACGGCGCGAGCGACCGACGACATCACGGCCAAGATCACCGCGATCCAGCAGGCCACGCGCCAGACCGTCGACTCGAACGCATCGATCCAGGGCACGGTTGAAGAGGTTCAGAGCTCGGCCGACAGGATCCGCGAGGCGATGGAGCTCCAGGCACAGACCGTGACCATGATCACGGCCGCTGTCGACGAGACCGCGCTCGCGGCGGATTCCATGAGCTCGACCATCGCTGCAATCCGCTCCGACACCGAGAACGTCGCCAAGGACATCGACCAGGTCGAGCAGGGATTTGGCCGCTTCTCCGAGCAGATCGCCGGCTTCAACACGACCGCCAAGGAATTCGTGAACGGAATAGCGGCCTAACGGCCGCCAATTCCCGCGAACGCCTTTATCCAGGCGACGGACCGTCCCGCTGGCGCTTGCGCGCCGGTGACGAATGGGTGTTAGGCAAACAGCCATGAACATCCTCGTCACCGGAGCGAGCCGCGGCATCGGCGCGGCGACTTACGCACTGCTCAAGAAGACCGGCCACAAGGTCGTTGGCCACTCGACGAGGGGCAGCGACGAGCTGATCGCCGGTGACCTCACCGATCCCGCTTCCCCGCGCGACATCTGGGACACGGCGCTCGACGAACTCGACGGGGAGATCGATGTCCTCGTCAACAATGCCGGGATCTACGAGGCGGTCGCCGACAATGCCCCCGACGATGAATGGCACGCGGCCTGGCAGCGAACTCTCACCATCAACCTCCAGGCGGCGGCGGACCTCTCCCGGCTCGCGGTGTCCCATTACCTCGACCGTGGCGGCGGCGGACGGATCGTGAACGTTGCAAGCCGTGCCGCCTTCCGCGGCGATTCGCCGCAACATTGGCATTATGCGGCCTCGAAGGCCGCCATGGTCGGGATGACGAGGACGATCGCTCGCGGCTATGCCCTCGAGGGCATTCTCTGCTTCGCAGTGGCGCCGGGCTTCACGGTCTCGGAGATGACCACGGAGTATCTCGAGGGCAGGGGCGGAGCCAAGATCGTCGCCGATATCCCGCTTGGCCGGGTCGCCTCGACCGACGAGATCGCGGAAATCATCCGATGGCTCTGTGCAGACGCCCCGGCGTCGGCGACGGGCAGCATCATCGACGCCAACGGCGCGAGCTATGTTCGTTAGCGCGGCGCTTGCAGCAGCGGCGCAGATCCTCCCGATCGTCGTCCCGCTCGACAAGCCAAGGCAGGTCGAGCGGCCCCGTGCCCCGATCGAGATCACCGGCCCCCAATATGCCGCGATGTGCAAGGACTGGGACGATTATGAAAAGCCCGCGCCCCCGGTTCGGATCCACGGCAACACCTACCTGGTCGGAACCTGCGGCGTTTCCTCGATTCTCATCACGGGGAGCGCAGGGGACATCCTCATCGACGGTGGAACCGAGATGGACGCGGATCTCATCGCCGCGAACATCCGAAGACTCGGTTTCGCGCTGACCGACGTCAAGATCCTCCTCCACAGCCATGAGCACTATGACCATGTCGGCGGCCTTGCGAAACTTCAGCGAATGACCGGTGCGCAGCTCATCGCGTCGCCAGCGGCGGCGGGAGTGCTCAACAGCGGCGCTCCGGGGAGCGGCGATCCCCAGGCTGCCATCGACAGGCCATTTCCGCCGGCCCACGTCGACCGGGTGATCTCGGACGGCGAACAGGTCCGCCTCGGCAATCTCGTCGTGACCGCGGTCGCGACGCCGGGGCACACTCCCGGGGCCCTCACCTGGCACTGGGGAAGCTGCGACGGCGGCGTCTGCCGCCAGATCGTCTACGCCGACAGCCTGACGCCGGTCAGCAGCGACCAGTATCGTTTCAGTGATCACCCGGCCTATGTCGCGGCCTATCGAGCAAGCATCGCCAAGGTCGCCGCGCTCGACTGCGATATCCTCCTGACGCCGCATCCGTCGGCCAGCCACATGCTCCAGCGGCTCGGCCGCGGCAAACCCCTCGAAGAGCCCAATGGGTGCAGGGATTATGCGGCCGGTCTCACGAAAGCGCTCGACGAGCGCCTCGCGAAGGAAACAAGGCGCAAATGAGCTTCCGGGTCACGGTCGGATGCACCAGGGCCCAGGGGGAAGCCGTCGCAGCCAATGACGAGTTCTTCCCGGAAACTGCAAATCCCCCGGTCCTGGTCGCTGACGAGCCGGACGAGACGAGGCCCGAAGACTGGGTGATCCACGCTTATTTCGAGCACCAGCCGAGCGCTGACGAGCTCGCCATCCTTCGTGGCCTCGGCTCGGGCGAGCTGCGCGTCGAGGAGCTGGGCGAAGCCGACTGGGTCACGATGAGCCAGGCCGGGCTTCAGCCGATCCGTGCCGGGCGTTTCTACGTGCACACGCCGATGCACCGCAGCGTTCCAGCAGGAACAATCCCGTTCGAGATCGATGCAAGTCTCGCCTTTGGAACCGGTCAGCATTCGACCACGAGCGGCTGCCTCGAGGTGCTCGACCGGCTCGAGCGCGACGGCAAGCGGTTCGCCAATGTCGCCGACATCGGCACTGGGACCGGTCTCCTCGCCTTCGCTGCACTCGCACTCTGGAGCGAGGCCAGATGCATCGCGAGCGACATCGATGCGATCGCGGTCGAGGTCGCGCGCGAGAACGCGGCAATCAATCGAGTGAAGCTCGGGCACCAAGCGGGAGAGCTCCTGCTGGTCGCCGCCGACGGCATGGATTCGCCGCTGCTCGACGCTCGAGCGCCATTCGATCTCATCATCGCGAACATCCTTGCGGGTCCCCTCATCGAGCTCGCGCCCGCCTTTTCGAGGGCATCGAGGGCGGGCGGCACCGTGGTTCTTGCGGGCCTTCTCGAGGCGCAAAGGGACCCGGTCGCAAACGCCTACGAACGGCACGGTTTCAGCCTTCGGGACCCGGGCTTCGGCGAGTGGCCAGTGCTCGTCTGCGAACGGGACGGCTGATCACTGTCGCCCTCTTGTCACTGCCGATTGCCGCTGCAACACCCTTGCGATGAAATTCACGATCCTGCTCGCAGCGGCGGCGCTGATTGCCCCGGTCCCCGGCTATTCCGCTCCGGTGGCCCACCATTCGAAGGCGCATCACAAGGCGCCGCCCAAGACCCAGGCCAAGGTGAAGAAGGCGCCGGCGAAAAGCGAGCCACAGGCGTATTTCCACCCCGGCGAAACGCGCTCCAACGGGTCGGTGACGGTCGCTGGACAGGCGATCGGCTATGACGCGGTCGCAGGCACCCTGGTCGTCCATTCCGAAGGCTGGGAGGACACCGACGAGGTCGAAG
>DASZYL010000025.1:0-3086 GCA_035545385.1 Sphingomicrobium sp.
TGACCTGCGCGAGCACGCTCTTTCCATGCCGGCGCCGGATGACCGCGCCGTTGAGAGAGGTGAACCAGGCCGTTGCGAGGACCAGGGCAAGGGGCCAGAGCGCAAGCGCGCCCAAAAGCTCGGACCATTCGGCGACGCCGACTGGATGCCAGTAACGCGCCGCGAACGCGGCCCGCATCGGATCGGCAAGGTCGCTTGTCGAATCAAGCGCTGCCCTCACCGCGACCGGGAGACCGGCAAGCCGATAGACCATTCGTTCTGCCGAACTCGCGACGTGTGAAAAGACCATCAGCGCAGACATGGTCTCTCTTGAACCGGCCGCTCTAACCTGAATTGTTCATGCAAGAACGAGCCCGCCAGGCGAACGTGCCGGCCGATGCCGCGTGCCCGGAGCCCTTCGGCAAGGCAGCGCGCCTGCCAATAGGAGCCGAAGTTGATGCACTTGTGGAACGTCAGGATCCCGAGCTTCTTGCGCGCTGCCGGCATGCCCCGACAATCCGCCCCTCAAACGGCAGGTTCCCCGCACTAACGTGCATCAAGTCGCTTTGCGGCGATCAATCGCCCGGGGCCTGGCAATACCTCCATCCCGCCGCGCGATCGATCGACCGTAACGCCGGGAACGGGTATAACGGGCGAGCGTTCGCGTCGTTGAGCGGCGCGAAACCAGACAAGGAGCCGGACCATGAGCGCGAGCGGTCTCGACGTTTTCGACAGGACCTTGGAAACCACCCACATCTGGCTGAACGAGATCTGCAACGACATCGGGCCCGACAAGCAGGTCGCCTGGAAGGTGCTTTCGACCGTTCTCCACAAGCTTCGCGACCGGCTGACCGTGAACCTTGCAGCGCACCTGGGAGCGCAGCTTCCGCTCCTCATCCGGGGCGTCTATTACGACCAGTACGAGCCCGGCCACATGCCGAGCGAGCTTCGAAGCCGCGAAGACTTCGTCGCCGAGGTTGCCGAATGGCTGAGCGACACTCGTCCGGTCGATCCCGACGAAGCCGTCCGCTCCGTCTTCCGGGTGCTCTCGCGCCACATCTCCGAGGGACAGGTCGAAAAAGTCCGGGACGCACTCCCCAAGAGCCTTCGCAACCTCTGGTACGAGGCCGAGGACCCGACGATATTTGGCGGTGAGCCGCTGGTCCTGACCCAGGTCTAGGGGCCCCGACGAAGCCCTAGAGGCAGGCCTCGAGATAGGGCTGGTCGAAGCCGAACTGCTTGGCCTTGTCGAGCGTATAGGGACGAAGTCCCATCGAGCGATATTCGCCGAGGATCTTCCCGTCAGGAGTCTCGTCCAGATACTCGAACTTGAACAATTCCTGGGTGACGATGACGTCGCCCTCCATCCCGATCACCTCGGTGATGTTGGTGGTTCGGCGCGAGCCGTCGCGAAGACGCTTCACCTGGACGATGAGGTCGACCGAGTCCGCGATCTGCCGGCTGATCGCCTCCTTCGGGATCTTGATGTCTGACATCATGACCATGTTCTCCATACGAGCGAGGCACTCGCGCGGGCTGTTGGAGTGAAGCGTTGCCATCGAGCCGTCGTGGCCGGTGTTCATTGCAGCGAGAAGGTCGAAACACTCGCTGCCGCGGATCTCGCCAAGGATGATGCGGTCGGGGCGCATACGAAGGGCGTTGATGACGAGGTCGCGGATGGTGATCGCGCCCTGGCCTTCCAGGTTCGCCGGACGAGTTTCGAGCGGAAGCCAGTGCGGCTGCTGAAGACGAAGCTCGGCGGCATCCTCGATCGTGATCACGCGCTCGCCCGGGTCGATCATCTTCGACAGGGCGTTCAGCATCGTCGTCTTACCCGAGCCGGTACCGCCCGAGATGATGACGTTCATCCGGCTCGCGCCGGCGATCTTCAGGATCGTCGCCATCTTCTCCGACATCGAGCCGAAGCCCTTCATCATGTCGAGGGTGATGGGCTTCTCGGAGAACTTACGGATGGAGATCGCCGTCCCGCGAAGCGAGAGCGGAGGAATGATGACGTTGACGCGGCTTCCGTCCTGGAGGCGGGCGTCGCAGAGCGGTGTCGTCTGGTCGATGCGACGGCCGACCTTGTTCACGATCCGCTGGGCGATCTGGAACAGATGCTCCTCGTCGCGGAACTGGATCTGCGCGAGCTCGAGCTTGCCCTTGCGCTCGACGTAGGTCTGGTCGGGGCCGTTGACCATGATGTCGCTGACCGCGGGGTCGGCGAGCAGCTCTTCGAGCGGCCCAAGGCCGAGAAGCTCATCGACGAGCACCTTCTCGAGCGCGAACTGCTCGCGGCGGTTGAGCGTGATCTTGAGCTCGGCAAGGACCTCCGAGATGATCGGACGGAATTCCTCGGCGAGCTCGTCCTTGCTGAGGGTGGCCGCAGCTTCGGGATCGACGCGCTCGAGGAGGCGCGGAAGCACCTGCTCCTTGATCCGATGGACCGAGGCTTCGAAGCCTTCGCCCTTGCTGCTGGGCTGGTCGCCGCTGCCATTCTGGCGCGCGGTGAGCCGGTCCATCGCGCCCCCGGACACACCTCCGTTCTCGGAAGTGGGGGCATCAACCGGCGGGGTGAGGTCGTCGATCGGCGGGAACTGGTCGCCGCCCGCAGGAGGGGAGGAGGGGTGTACCGGCGCGCCGCCAGGCCCGCCTTTCATCGGCTTGGCCACCCCGAAATTGGGGCGGCTGCCGTTACCGATTCCTCCACGCTTTCCGAATGCGCTCATGCCCAACCTGCGCTTTTGCTGATGATTACGGGCAGGGTGAATAGGCAGGAAACTTTTAGAAAATGCTAACTCCCCAACGAGCGGCGTGAAGTCCCCGTTAACCATTTCTAGAAGGATTTTCGGTGAAGACGGCTCTCCGCAAGGCGCAACTGCGTCATAGGGGAGCCATCTTTTGAAGCTGATCGTCCAGATTCCATGTCTGAACGAGGAAGAGACGCTGGCGGCGACGCTGATCGACATTCCGCGCGACGTTCCCGGGGTCGACTGCGTCGAAATCCTTGTCATCGACGACGGGTCATCCGATCGAACGGTCGATGTCGCGCGCCGTTACGGCGTGAACCACATCGTCAGGAACAGAGCGAACCTGGGTCTCGCCCG
>DASZYL010000026.1:0-9755 GCA_035545385.1 Sphingomicrobium sp.
CCCGAGGAGGGGCATGGCTTCTACAAGCGCGAGCACCAGCAGGACTCGCTCCAGAGGATCGTCGACTGGTTCGACAAATATCTGAAGGGCAAGAAATAGGGCTTTGCGCCCCTAGATCATCCGGCAGAAGGGCGGTGGATCCTTGTCCGAGCAGACGTCGGGCTTGGTGTGCGTCGTCTTCCAATATTGCATCAGCCCCAGGCGCTCGGCGATCGCTACGAATGACGGGTCACGAATGGCTTTGGCCATTCCCGGTTGCCAGAGCGCGGTCCGGCTGAAACGCAAGGGGTCGGCCTCGATCTTCTGAAACGCTGCATCTGAAGCCCCAAGCATGCCGAGCAGATTGATCTCCAGATCCGGGTCCTTCAGCGGCGAAGCCGCGAGCTTTTGAGCCGCCTTCGCCTTCGCATCGGCCGAAGGCGATGCGAGCGCTTCAAAAGCGCCTCCGACCGCGTCCTTGAACTGCTGCGAGAACTGGATCTTCGGGTCAGCGAGCACTCTTGCAGCGCCCGCATAATCGCCGTTGAACGGCGCTTCCTGGATCGACAGCTTCCTTCGCGCATTCGCATCGGAATCAAGGTCTGCGGCGGCATCAAAGGCCTGCCTTGCGCCGTTCTGGTCGCCGGAAAGGAGGAGAACGCTGCCGAGCCCGGACTGGGTCGAGGGGTTCAGCGGAAGAACGGCGATCCCGCGGCGGAACTGGGCGATCGACTCCTTCAGGCGCCCGGTCTCGAGGAGGAAGAGGGCGTAGAAATGATGTTCGCAGCCACAGGCCAGCGGGCGCTCGTCGAGCGCCTTCTTCAGCATGGCTTCCTGGCCCGCGAGATCGTTCCGGTCGATTAGCCAGGCCTTGATCGAATAGGCCTCGCTGTTGGAGGGGTCGAGGGCGATGGCGCGATTGACGGCGTCGAGAGCCTGCTTGTGAAGATCCGGGTCGGTGCCCTGCGATTGGGCCCAAACACCCCCTGCGGCACCCGCGACGCCCGACCAGCCCCAGGAAAAGTCGGGGGCAATTGCGACGGTTTTCTGGGCGAGGTTCAGCGCCCTGGAAAGGTCCGGCGTCTGGCAGCTGCTGAGGTAGGGAATGAGGGCGGCATCGGGAAGCGCCTTCGGATAGGTCGAAGCGCCGAATAACCCGCAGCGCACCGTCATGCTGCTGTCGACCGCGGCGAGGTGCGGGACCCGGGCGAGCTGGCCGGAATCGTAGGAATAATCGTTCGACCAGAGCGTCGTCCCCGAACGCTCGTTGGTCAGTCGAACGATGACCTTGATCTTGTCGCCCTCGCGCCGGATCGTTCCGCTCATCGCATAAGCAGGAGCGTTCCCCGGCGGAGGCGCCGATGCCGTCGAGACGGTGACCACTCCATCGTCGTTGAACGCGGCGTTGAGCTCCTCGGCAAGAGCCTCCGGCATTCCTTTCGGGAGGTCCTCCGAGAGGAGCTGGAATCCCGCGAGGCGCACTTGCATCGTGTGTGATGCGGCGGCGTGGGGGCGCATCAGGAGCCAGGCCCCAAGGCTCGCGACGACGACGAGGACGAGCGCAGCGGCGACGATGAGGGTTCGCGCTGGAAATCCCGTCACTCGCGCTCGCCTCGGGCTGGCCCGGGAGGTCGCCTGAGCGGGCTGCGATACTCCAGACATTTGTCCGATGCGCTGGCTCAGCGCGTCGATCGACTTGTCCCAGCTTTCGAACGCATCAATCCACTGCCGGGTCGAAAGCTCGTAGGCGAAGGCGTCGCTTGGTTCGACGTCTTCGATCCTAAGCGCCATCACCGGCACGTGGTAGCGACTGGCGAGCGACAGCTCCTTCTTGATCTCGTCGCTGTTGTTCGCGGCGTCGGAAAATACGAGCACCATCGCCCTTGAATTGCGCAGCGCGCGGACGATCGCTTCCTGGTAATTCTCTCCCGGAGCGACGTCGCGGGTCGAAATCCAGCACTTCGTGCCGCGCCCCTCCAGCGCCGTGCAGACGGCAAGTGCCTCTTTCCTGTCGCTGGTCGCGTAGCTGACGAAGACCGGCCGGCTGAGTTCGCTCTCATCACTCGACACCGGTCCCGGTTCGTTCACGGTCATGCCCCCCAGCAGAAGCGTCACTCTATGGCGGTTCGGCGCGGATGAGAAGCTTGCGAAAGAGAATGAGGTCCGCCACCTGTCCAGCGAACGAGCGCAGCTGCCGGTTGGTCGATGCGGACTCGAAGATTCTCTCGTTGCGCCGAACTCATCATCCCCGCAAATTCAGTTGCTTGGGGGTAACCATGACTCATGTTTCAAATCGCGGAGCGGCGCCTCTTCTCGCCCTTCTTCTTGCGTGCAGCACCCTTGGAGCGTTGCCCGCCCGTGCCGAGGATGGCTCGGCGTCATCCGGGACCTCGGTTCCGGCACAAGTGCATTATGGCACTTGGGGCGTCGACATTTCGACGCGCGACACGTCGGTGAAACCGGGTGATGATTTCCAGCGCTACGCCAGCGGCAAGTGGATGGATGCCAACGAGATCCCCGCGGACAAATCGCAGAACGGGATCGGCTCCGAGCTTGCCGATCGCAACCAGGAGCAGCTTCGCGCAATCGTCATGAGTTCCCCGCCCGAGAGCCAGCTCGGTGCCTTCTATGCGAGCTACATGGACGAAGCGCGCCTCGAGAAGCTCGACGATGCCCCTCTCAAAGCCGATCTCGCGGCGGTCGACGCGATCAAGACCAAGGCCGAGTTCACTCGCTACATGGCGCACCGGTTCAGCGACTTTGGTTCGCCGCTCTACGCGCTCGGGACGCTGCCCGATCCCGCGAACCCGAAGACCAACATCGCGTTCATCGGCACCAACGGGATGGGCCTTCCGGACCGCGACTATTACCTCCTCGACAAGTACAAGCCGCAGCGCGACGCCTATCGCGCCTACATCCAGCGCTCGTTCGAGATGATCGGCGATCCCAACGCGTCGGCTTCAGCCGACTCGGTGCTCGAGTTCGAGACCGAGATCGCGAAGATCTCCTGGCCGCAGGCGGACCTTCGCGATCTCGACAAGCTCAACAACCCGATGACCCTCGCGCAGCTCAAGGCCTATGCGCCGGGGTTCAACTGGGACCAGTATCTCGGCGAAGCGGAGGTGATGTCCCCGCACATGCTGGTGGCCGACAACACGGCAATCAAGGCGATGGCCCAGCTCTACGACAAGACGCCGCTCGAGACTCTCAAGACCTGGGAAAAGTTCAAGGTCACGAATGACGCTTCCAACTATCTCTCGAAGCGCTTCGTCGAGAGCAAGTTCCAATATACGAAGACGCTTTCAGGCGCGAAGGAGCTGCGCCCGCGCTGGCGCCGCGGGATCACCGAGGTCGACGGGCGCCTGGGAGAGCTTCTCGGGAAGACCTATGTCGAACGCTACTTCCCCGCCCAGTCCAAGGCGATGATGGAAGAGCTCGTAGCCAACCTCAAGAAGGCGGCCGCAGAGCGAATCCAGGGCAATAGCTGGATGGGGGATGCGACCAAGAAGGCCGCCCTTGCGAAGCTTTCAAAGATGGACGTCATGGTCGGCTACCCGGACAAGTTCCGGGACTATTCCAAGCTCGTGATGAAGCCCGACGATCTTTACGGCAACGTCAAGCGAAGCGCGGCCTTCGAATGGGCCTATGCAATGGAGGACCTCAACAAGCCGGTCGACCGAAAGAAGTGGGCGATGAGCCCGGCCACCGTCGATGCCTATAACGGAGGTCTCGAGAACAAGATCGTGTTCCCGGCCGGGATCCTCCAGCCGCCCTTCTTCGATCCCAGGGCCGATCCTGCGGTGAACTATGGTTCAGCGGGCGCGATCATCGGCCACGAGATCATGCACGGGTTCGATGACCAGGGCCGCAAGATCGACGAAAATGGAGCGGTCCGCGACTGGTGGACGAAAGAGGACGCGGCACGGTTCAAGGCCCTGACCGACGCCCTTGGAGCGCAATATTCATCCTATGAAGCAGCGCCCGGCATCTTCATCAACGGCGCTCTCACCATGGGCGAGAACATCGGTGACATGTCGGGGCTCGAGGTTGCCTACAGCGCCTACAAGATGTCGCTCGGAGGGAAACCTGCACCCGTCATCGATGGCTTGACCGGCGACCAGCGCTTCTTCCTCGCGTTCGCCCAGGCCTGGCGTGGCAAGCAGCGCGACGATGCGATCAGGACGCAGGTCGCCTCCGATCCCCACAGCCCGCGTCGATTCCGGGTGATCGGACCGCTTCGAAACCTCGACGCCTGGTACGAGGCCTTCGGAGTCGGGCCGGATTCGAAATTCTACATCCCGCCCGAAAAGCGCGTCCGAATCTGGTGAGGCTAGGCGAGCGGATAGCTCGCCACCTCCTCGTAATGCGCTCCGTGGCGCGAAAGGTGGCTCTCGAAGAGGCCGAAGGAATCGATCACGAAAGGTTCGGATGAAAGGCCGCAGGTGCGTTCGAGGTAATCCTGGACCTCGCGCGTTCGGCGGCCTTTCCACCTCGCAAGCGTAATGTGCGGATGGAAAGCCCTCCGTTCGGGCTCGAGGCCGACCGACTGGGAGACGCGTTCGACCTTTGCCGCGAGCGCCGCCATGGGCGCCCTGGGCTCGACTGCTGCCCATAACGCCCCCGAGCTCCTTTGCTCGAACCGGCCAACGCCCGCGATTCGAAGTTCGAGCGGATGGGCGCTGATCCGGCTCAATGCATCGGCAAGATCGGTGGCGATCGGCCGGTCGACCTCGCCGACGAAGCGAAGCGTGAGGTGCAGCTGTTCTTCGTCCTGCCAGCGAAAATCGGCGGTATCGTCCATGGCATCGATGAGGAGGTCCCGGATTGGGCCGGGCGGCCGTATGGCTACGAAAAGCCGGTGCATCTGCCCTAGATGGAATCGCGAAGGGCTTTGATCCAGCGCAGCGTCACCGGCGCCGTATCGCGAGGCAGGCCGTCGATCTCGAATTCGCCGACCTTTTCGACTTCCCACGACCAGCGAGGGGCAAGGTAGCGAACGTCCTCGACGATGAGGAGCGAGGCGAGGTCGCGCTTGTAATCGACCTCTTCCTCGAGCTCGCAGGCAAAGCGGACGCGTCCGTAGGCGGTCATTCCGATCTCCTCGCGGAGCTCGCGGATGACGGTGGCCTGCGCATATTCGCGGGGACGGCGACCGCCGCCGGGCAGTCTCCAGCCGGAGGCATAGCGAAGCTTCACGAGGACGATCTTGCGCCCCTTCGTGAGCGCGAGCGCATGGGCGCCGTGGGTCCTCGGCCGCCGGATGAACCAGCCAGCTCTTAAGAGCCTGTGCCCTGCGGTGAGGAGGAGACGAAGCGGGCGATCGAGCAAGGCCATCGGATGCTAAGTAGTCGTAGCTCGAGAGTGGTTCCAATCCACGCGCCGCCATGCCAAGAACAGCAAGGTCTGAAGGGGGGCACGGATGGGCGGCAGGAGCGAGCTCAGCAACAGCGAATATGAGGAGCTCTTAGAACCGCTCGCTCGCGAGCTCAGCGCAATGGCGCGCTGGATCGCCGAGACCGAGCAGCGCATGGTCGTCATTTTCGAAGGGCGTGATACGGCCGGCAAAGGTGGGTCGATCGACATGATCGCCCGCCTCCTCAATCCCCGCCAGTGCCGGATCGTCGCTCTTCCGGCTCCAAGCGAGCGCGAGCGGACCCAATGGTATTTCCAGCGCTACATCGAGCATTTGCCGGCATCGGGCGAGATCGTCCTCTTTGACCGGAGCTGGTACAATCGCGCAGGCGTCGAGCGAGTCATGGGTTTCTGCACGCCCGAGCAGGCGCAGGATTTTCTCAATGCGGCGCCCGAGTTCGAGCGACACCTCATCGACGATGGCATGCTGCTCTACAAATATTGGCTTTGCTGCGACCAGGAGGAGCAGGAGGAGCGGTTCGAGAACCGACTCAACAACCCCATGAAGAGGTGGAAGCTCTCGCCGATCGATATCAAGGCGCGCGAGCATTATGACGACTATACCGAGGCGAGGGAGTTGATGCTCTCGGCAACGCACACCGACTTTGCGCCCTGGACGCTCATCGATTTCAACGACCAGAGGCTGGGCCGTTTGACGCTGCTTCGCGATCTTCTGGACAAGGTCCCGGATACCGAGCTTCCGCTTGCGGAGATCCCGTGGCCCAAGCTCCCCCACAAGCCCTTGAAGGAACGCTACCGAGTGCTGCAGCCGATCCCCTCCTACAAGGGCCACAAGCACAAGCATAAGCATGGGGATCGCGCTCGCGGGGACGATTGAACCTTGAGAGACTGAAAAAATAGCACCGGAGGGGACGATGATGCGTGCATCGAAGCTGTTGCTGGAAATCACGGTTTATTATCTCGTCATCGGCTTTGCGATCTACCTCTCGCTCAGGATCTGGCCCGAGCTTCGCAACTATCTCCCGATCGGCGGCGTCGAACAGCTCATCAGCCAGCCGTCCAAGAACCCGCTGGAGGCGAGCCAGGCCGTTCGGGCGGCGCACGTCGGCAATTTCGGGCAAAGCGTCTTCTGGCTGGTGGTCGCGATCATCGCCGCGATCCTCGTCTCGCTTCCGGTCAGCTGGACCTACATGGCCGTGCGCGGCGGCGAGGAATATGACCAGTCGCTGGTCAACACGATCATCGTCCTTCCGATGGTCGTGACCGGGATCGTCATCATCGTCCAGAACAGCCTGGCGCTGGCTTTCTCGCTCGCTGGAATTGCAGGAGCAGTGAGGTTCAGAAACTCGCTGAAAAGCTCGGGCGACGCGCTCTTCATCCTGCTTGCCGTCGGAATCGGCCTCAGCGCCGGGATCGGCGCGATCGAGCTCGCGGCGGTGATCAGCATCTTCTTCAACTACACCTTCGCGATCCTCTGGTTCACCGAATATGGCGAGCGCGCCGAGATGAAGCGCTTCCTTGCCGATTACCGCGTGAGCGAGACCGTGGTCGTCGTCGAAGAGGAGAAGAAGGAAGCTACCTGACGCAATGCTTCAGGAGCCTTGAATTGACGGCATCGTCGGACGCGATGTCGGCGAAGAATCCATCGAGGAAGCTGATCGCCCGGCTCTGGGTCGCTGGAGCAAGACCCGGGGTCTGGCTGATTGCGGCGAGCATCTGCCCCTTGGCTTCACGCATTTGCCTCGCGACCGTGAGGACATCCGCATTGTTGATGCAATAGCCGCGATAGACTCGCTGGCGCACCGAAGTGATCTGGAGCTGGTCGGGAACGGTCGCGTAAGGCGCATTCACATAGCCCGAGAAATCGAAATCATAGGGGATCGGGATCGCGCTTCCCGAAGCCAGCGGGCCGATCAGCTCGGCATTGTGGCAGCAATCCTTCCCGGCGGGCCCGGCGCGCATCGACCAGTCATGGTTCGCGATCATGTGCTGGAAGAGCGCGTATCGCGCAGCGTCCGGCGAGCTGAGGCTGGTCGCGGGGATTCGCTCAGGCGCGTGGGTCTCCTTCGTTCCGTTCCGCTTGGCGACATCGCCCAGGGCCTCGAGGAAATAGCCGGCGCGCGACATCATCGCTCGTCCGTTCGAATCGACATAGTCGATGTTCGCGAGCCTTACTCGAAAGCTGTGCGGCGTCAGCACGTTCAACATCTTGTAGGCGGAATATTCGAGGAGGACATATTGCTGGAACGAGGGGTTGTTCCGGCAATGGGTAACGAGCTTCAGCGACTTCTGTCCGGCAAACAGGGAGGTTGCAGGCGGCGGGCTCGTGAACCTCACACGGATCGGCGGAAATTCGCACACATCGGCGGACCGGCGAGTGATCCCCCTCGCGCTCAATGCAACGGGAAGCGCCTGTCCACCAGGATCGGTCAGGGTTCCTTGAACGGGGCCCGACGAGCGGCTTCGAATCAATCCCGACAAGGGACCCTGGATCGTGATGTGAATGGGATCGGACGAAGCGAAGAGCGGCTTTGGCTGCTGCGCCAAGGCCGGCGCCGAAATCCCCAGCAAAGAGCATAGTGCGAACGCGACAATCCCCCTCATTGCGCGGTCCTTCCGATGATATGCGGGGTCATTGTCCCGCCGTTGATCTCGAGCCAGGTCAGCGACCCGCCGTAGGCGCGCGAGATCCCGGTATCGATCCGCGCGAGACGGCCGTTGCCAAGGATCTGGATGCCCTTGGGGCTCGGCGTATGGCCGACGACCAGCCGCTTGGCGCCATAAGCGGCGAGCACGGCATCGAGCTCCTGGTCCGGAGTGAGTGGAGGCGGCGCTGCCGCCCCCTCCTTGGCGCGGGCCTGGGCGGCGTCCTGGTCCTGGGTGACGAGGCCGCGGTACCAAAGGGGACCCAGCGGATCGAAGAGGATCGTCGATGGACTATCGTCACCTGCCGCCATGGCGCGCGAAATCCGCCGGTTGATGTCCTCGATCGAGAGCTTGGAATATTCGACGCTAAGGCCCCCGTGGGCAAAGAGCGTGTCGCCGATCTTCACGACCGCGGGATTGCGGGTCGCCCATCGGCCGAGCTCGCCCGACGGGCCCCAGGCAAGCCGGTGCTCGAGCCAGCCGAGGGGATGCTGGGAAATCCACTGCTCGCGGACCTCCGAAGGCTGGACGTTGGGATTGGCCGATCGGGCGGCGGCCTCGAGCTGCTTTCGGATCGACATGTAATATTGCTCGCGCCGCGCCGGCGAGCGGTCGTCGGCAAAAGCGGCAAGCTCGCCGGGCGTCGTATAGCGGTTGTCGCCAAGCAGGTTCATCGCTTCGTGGTTGCCAAGGACCACGACGACCTTCCCGCCCGAGCGCGGAGCCTCCGACTGGAGCTGCTGCAGGTTCCTGATGATCTGGAGCGATTCCGGTTCGCGATCGGTGACGTCGCCGAGCTGGACAAGCGTCGTCCTGCCTGCCGCCCAGTGACCGGCCGAATCGATGATTCCGGCAGCACGGGCGATCGTCACCCACGCCTCGTAGTCGCCGTGGAGGTCGCCAACGGCGATGATCCTCTCGGGCCTTGCCGCTGACGCGGCCGCGGGAAGGAAGAGAAGAAGAAGGGCGAGCGCGACGAGCGCTCCGCCGATGATCCGCTTCAGGCGGGACCAGGCCGATATTCCCCCCATGGGGAATAGTCTTGCACCGACGATGCGCTCGGGCAATGCCGTTGATATGCTCCGGATACTTTTCTAGGCCGCGACCGGCTTACGCTCTCTCGCCGCAGGCTTCTTCGAGTCCGCCCTTTTTTCGGGCTTCGGAAGGGGTTCGAAGCTTCGAGTCAGCGCGCTTCCGAGCTCGCCGGCAAGACCGACACCATAGAAGCCAAGGATCAGCGCCATCGCTGCGGGGCGCTGCCAGACCGGCAGGTCGACATTCCTGCCGCGAGTCCAGATCCGCCACCAGGATTTGCCGACTTTCCCGCCGAAGAACTTGAAGGCAAATGCGAGGCGCCCGATGCGCGAACGAGTCGCGGTCTGGAACGCCTGGTAATCGCGGTCCATTCCCATGGTCCAGGCACGCCACGCCAGGAACTTGTAGCCCGGGTGGGGAGCATGGACGGTCATCGCGTCGGCGGTACGGGTATAATCGTAGCCCTTGGCCGTGAGGTCGCGAAGCCAGAAGCCGCACTGCTTCTTGAACGCGGGGAGGTCGGGGAAGGGATTCTCGCGGAAGAAATCGGTCCTCACCGCGCAATTATTGGCGTGGATCTTCTCGCGCTTGACGGTCTTCCTCCGCTCCTCCCGAAGATCGAAGATCCAGCCAAGCGCGAAGGTCTTCGAGAGAAGGTCGTCATAGCCAAGAACGGTAAAGCCCCCGACCGCCATGATCTTGGGGTCCGAAAAGGGCTTGAT
>DASZYL010000027.1:0-1740 GCA_035545385.1 Sphingomicrobium sp.
CGCATAGAGTGCGACCTGCATCAGGACCTCGACGACCTCGGCCTTGCTGATCCCGGCGCTGGATGCGGATTCGACATGGACTCGAAGCTGCGGCCCCGCGTTGCCGCTCGCCGCGAGGGCCGCGATCGCGATCAGCTCGCGGCTTCTAAGGTCCAGGTCCTTTCGGCTGTAGATGTCGCCGAACGCGAACTCGATGACCATCCGGGCAAAATCGGGGGCGACTTCGGCGACGCCGCTCTTCACGAAATGCGCGAGCTTGTCGGAAGCCAGTTGCTCGGCGACGTCGAGCCCGCGGCGATAACGATCACTCATTCATGAATTCCTTCTGACGCAGCCCCCAGCCAAGGATGGCGGCAAGCGCGAGGGCGGCGAAGACTCCCCCGACGGCTGCAGTCCAGCCATGGAAATCGAACAGGATCCCGATCACGGCAGCACCCGCGAGCCCGCCGCAATAATAGGATGAAAGATAGAGCCCGCTCGCAGCGGCCTTGTGCCCCTTTGCGATCCGCCCGACGTGCCCGGTCGCGACGGCCTGGGCGAAGAAGGTCCCGATCCCGACCAGCGTCAGCCCGGCGATGACCATGGGAAGGCCTGGAAGGAGAAGCAGGAGGAGCCCGATAAGCGCAAGTGCAAGACTGATCGAGCAGGCCGGTCCCGGCCCCGCGCGCCTCGTCACCGAACCCGCCAGTGGCGTGGTGATCATCGAGGGGAGGAAGACGAGGAAGTCGAGCCCCAGCGCCGTCATCGAAAGTGCGTTCGGGGGCCTCATCAGCACGAACCCGACATAGGTGAAGACGCCGATGAACCCGAAGAGAATGAGGAAGCCGATGGCGAAGGTCCGCCGGAGCGCGGGGTCGGCGAGCTGCTCCAGCCAGGGAACCCAGAAACGGCCCATCCGGGCCATGGGCTCGGGAGCGTTCCGGTGAAGAGTCATCGTCACCAGCGCGGCGCCCGCGAGGTTGAGAAGCGCAAAGAAGAGGAAGCTCTGCTCGGCGCCGATGAGGCTCGCGACGAAGGCCGCCGCCAAGCGGCCGACGAGGTTGCTTGCAACGACCCCCGTCACATAGGCCGCGAGCGCGTTCGCGGTTCGGACCTCGCATCGTTCGGCAAGGTGCGCGAGAGTCAGCGTGAATGCCGCCGCCATGAAGAGGCCCTGGAGCACCCTCAGTGCCGCGAAGACGACGAGGTTCGGAGCGAAGGCGAGGAGGCTCGTCGGGACCGAAAGAAGGAAGAGGCTGAGAGCGATCGCCCGTCTCCTTTCTATCGACCCGCTGACGACCCCCATGAGAAGGCCCGAGATTGCCATTCCAAGAGTGCTCGCGTTGGCCGCGAGCCCGATCTTCGACGGGGAAACGCCGTAGACTGTCGCAAGGCCCGGCAGGATCGCCTGCGTCGCGAAGAGGTCGACGAGGGTGAGAAATCCGATGACCGCGATCAGCGCCGATTCCTGGAGCGAGAGGCCGGGTCTCGACGTGACCGTCGCTGGATGGGCAATCTGGTTCATGACCAATCTCTTGAAGGAAAGGATGGCGTCCCGCCCAGGGGTGAGGCGGGACGCCTGTTTGCCGGCGGAGCGTGGGGAGAGGGACGCCGGCGGGGAACTTACTTCGTGTCGAAGACGTCCGAGGAAAGGAGGACGGTCTCGACCTTTCCGCGATTGACCCAATAATGGCTGAGGCCATCGGCTTCGCGGCTGATGTCTCCCGCCTTGTGCTCGATGGGAGCCGCGCAGGCACTGCT